>JBBRVA010000074.1:0-15909 GCA_038247295.1 Caldilineales bacterium
ATCCAAACGCATAGCGGTGACGAAAGCCTCTACTTGTTAGAAGGCACGCTCAATATGTTTTGCCCAGCAAAAGATGGCCAGCAATGGTTTGAGTTGAAACCACAAGATGGGTTTTATATTCCTGGCGGATCGCCGCATCAGTATTATAATTACACCGACAAACCCGTGACGTTGATTTTTGGCGTGGCGCCTGCATACACATAGCATAAAGCCTAGCTTTACGCACCGAACGATTGTATGTAAAAATATGCAAAAAAAGCGCAAACAGAATGAGAAGGAATTCGGTGCCTGGGAAGAATTGCACCATGGTGGGCGACGTTACTGGTATGATGTAAAAGGGCGGCACGGCTGGACAGCCAGATATGTAAAAGAGACCAATCGGGACGAAGAAACATTGAGATTCTATCAAGAAATTTACAACGCGCAGGGGGAATTGGTGGAAATTCATCAAAAATACCCAACGGATACAGGCCATCAGAAGCTAGGTGAAGGAGAAAAATCATGATCACACGCCATGATCTCGCACGTAAGTTAACCGCGTATCTTCGTCATCAACTTAGCTTGGAAGAAATGGTAGCGTGGGCTGAGCAAGCGATGATGGAAGGAGAATTTGATGAAGATGATTTTGAGACAGTACGCGATGTTGTTAGTCGCCTCGGGCTTGCTGACGTGAATCAATTTAGTCTAACGTGGGAAGACTGGAAAAATTTTCTGGATCGCCTTGGTTATCAAGTGCAAGTGCAGGTGCTTGAAATTGCTTGACAAACCAGTCAAATTATGGGCACATCTTCTTGGCCTTCAAGTCGCCTGCACTGCTGACTACTTGCTATTTACCACTTACAAAAAGGACCTAACATGTTTATCCCGATCGGCATCTTTCTCGGCTTTCTCGCCTGGTTTGCGCTGCGCTATATCTTGACGAGCTTCTACACTGTCAACCAAGATCAGCGCGCCGTCAAGACCAGCTTTGGACGGGCTGTGCGCGTGGGCAAAGCCACCACGTTGGAACTACCCATGGCCGAGGCTTTGCGGCCAGACGAACGCGAACGTTATGCCTGGCCACAACTGCGCGTGATCCAGCCCGGTGGTCCCTATTTTAAATGGCCCTGGGAGCGCGTTTACAAAGTGACTGTGGCCACCGAAACCCTCAACATGGCGCGCGACATGGAAGATCCAACCGCGAATCGCAACGGGGCGATCTTGGAAGCTGTGACCAAAGATCAGCTTAACACTGGGCTAGAAGGACAGATTCGTTACCGTGTTTCCGAGCGCAATTTGTACGCGTATATGTTCGGCGTCAAAAGCCCAATTGTGCATGTGATGGGCTACTTTGTTTCGATCTTGCGCGAACGGATTGCCGACTTTGAAGCACCCGCCACACCGGCGACGGGTGAGGCAGATGCCAATGTGATGGCCGGCATCTCAATCAACGACATCCGTAAGAACTTGAGTTTGCTCAACGACCAGATGGAAGCCGATTGCCGCTCGTCCGAAGCGCGCTATGGCATCGTGCTAGACGCGTCGTTGATCACCGCCATCGATCCACCGGCCGAAGTCGAATCGGCGCTGGCTGCGATCAATACCGCGCACAACCAGGTCTCGTCGGATATCAGCCTGGCCCAAGCCAGCGCCGATCAGAAGATTGTCCAATCGCGCCGGGCTGTGGAAATTGAAACTTTGAATGCCTATGCGGAGGTCGAACCACTCAATGCACTGGCCGCCCAACTTCAAGATCTGAAAGCCAGTGGCCCCGAAGCGTTGCGGACCTATCTACGCAATGTGCGCCTACGGCTGTATGCTCAGGCGCAACAGGTAATTTTGCAGGAAAAGTAGACAGGGAAACAGGTACACAAGTACACACTTATTTACCTGTCCACTTGTTTACTTATCTACCATTTGGAGAAAACCCATGCTTCAAGGCTTTCAAGAACTTTCCACAACCGCAATTGTCACGTTTTTCGTTTTGTTGATTGGCGAACCAATTCTGAAATGGTTCATGCGTCTGATCGGCTTCTATGCCGTCGTCGAGGAAGGTACGTGTCATGTCTATGTGCTCTTCGGCCGCGTGATCAGCGTCCTCAAAGAGCCTGGCCTCTACTTTTTGTGGTTGCGCATGGGGCCAGCCGCAGCAATTGTCAATTGGTTTGGCAAGCGCTCTATTCTGGATATGCGCCTGGACCAGAAATATTTGCGCAGCTTGCCGGTTAATTCGGAAGAAGGCGCACCGATGGGCATTGGCGTTTGGTACGAAATGTTTATCAGCGATCCGGTCGGCTATTTGTTCAAAAATACCGATCCGCAAGGTTCGCTGTCGGCCAACGTGAGCAATGCCACGGTGCGCACCCTGAGCAATATGCCATTAGCCGACATGTTGGAAACCCGCCACGCCATGAGCCAGGCGGTGCGCAACGAAGTTTCGCCCAAATCGAGCGAATGGGGTTATCGGCTTGGCTCTGTCTACATCCGCAAGGTGCATCTACGCGACGCCAACATGATCAAACAGATCGAAGAGAAGGTCGTCAACCGCCTGCGCCAAGTCACATCCGCCATCCGTCAGGACGGCGCAAATCAGGTGAGCATCATCGCCAGCACGGCGGATCGACAGGCGGCGATTGAGTTTGGCAAGGCCAAGTCCATGCGCCCCAAGATCGTCGGCGACGCGCTCAAGTCGATTGGCTCCGAGGCGGATGTGGCGGATGCGCTCTTTGAGATTTTAGAGACCGAGCGGATCTTGGAAGGCAAAGGCAAGATCACCTTGATTCCGGCGCAAAGTGATCTGCTGGCGCAATTGTTGGCCGCGCGAACGTAATTAATGATTGATCAGGTAACGAAACCAGTTGGCAATCTCGGCCACTGTTTTAGGTTGGATCAGTTCACCTGCCGACTTACGCATGTTCTCTTCGGCAATTGTAAGACAGAAATCAATAATTTCGTCTTTCGGTAGCTGTAAAGGAATAGAATAGCCACAATTTTCTAACCAATAAAGCGCAGCCGTAAACGCGGTTCGTTTAGTGCCATCCATAAAAGGGTGGCTTTTGATCAAAGAGTGAAAGAGCGCGGCGGCTTTCTCAAAATCACTAGGGTATAACTCTTCATTGGCAAAGGTTGCAAATGGACGCGCAATCGCCGAATGCAACATCGCTCCATCTCGCAAACCTGGTAAGCCACCAGTCTGCTGGATGATGACTTCGTGAATTTGATATATCTGTACAACTATTTCGGCAATTCGACCTGTTATAAATTCGCTGTCCTGATTCACAAGTCGGCTAGTTCTTTAAATAAGTCGCGGTTGTTGGCAATAATGCGATTGGCAAACTCGGTACCACTGGTCCACTTGTAATTTGGCGGATGACCCGAACTGTATTCACGAAGATAAAGCTCTACAAAGTGAACAATCGCACTTTTCAGTTGTTCAGGGGGTATACCCTGTGTTTGGATTTGTTCGGCTAATCGATCTGGAAATTCAAGTACTAATGTTGTCATGCTTTCTCCTGCATTCAAACTAGAACGTGTTCGTATCATGATTATATCACAGTACTAAGTCTGGGAGTATAGAGTTTGTCAATATCTCAACCTTTCAATGTTAAACTTTGCGCCATTGGTCTCGACATTGGCGGTACCAAAATTGCCGGCGGCGTGGTTGAGTCTGCTACCGGCGTTGTGCTTACACGCCAGACTATACCGACTTTGCCTGCGCGTGGTGGCGAAGCCGTGTTGGTCGACGCATTGGCGCTGGCCCAGTCTTTGTTGGCAGAAGCGAGGGGAATGCCGCGTGAAGTAGCCGGAATTGGCCTGGGCGTCTGTGAACTGGTGGACCCGCAGGGCAATGTGACGAGCAACAATAGCTTTGACTGGCGTGGCGTGGCGGTACAGGAAACTTTTGTGCAACTGGCCCCAGCGGTGGTCGAATCTGACGTGCGTGCGCCGGCGCTGGCCGAGGCGATGTTTGGTGCGGGTCGCCCCTTCAAGCTCTTTGCCTATGTTACGGTAGGGACGGGCATCAGCTATTGTCTAGTGCAGGATGGCAAGCCATTTCCGGGCGCGCGCGGCAACGCACTCACGCTGGCCAGTATGCCCCTGACAACCACGTGTACCGTTTGTGGCACGGTTTTGAACCCTGTTCTGGAAGAATTTGCCGGCGGTCCCGGTTTGGTGCGGCGCTATAACGAACAGACCGGCAAGACCTTGCGGCGGGCGGAAGAAGTAATCCATGCCCAGCAACAAGGCGACAGGGTTGCAACCGAGATTGTTGAGTCTGCGGGCGACGCGCTAGGCAACAGTGTTGGCTTTATGTGCAATATTCTGGACCCGGAAGCGATCATAGTCGGCGGCGGGTTGGGATTGGCGGGTGGCTTGTATTGGGAACGTTTCGTCACCGCCACGCGGGCTCATATCTATGCCGACGATGCCCGTGATTTACCCATTTTGCCTGCTGCACTCGGCGTAGATGCCGGGATTATCGGTGCGGCAGCGCGTGCTTTTCAAGATTTTAACGTCAAGTCGACCAGCAGCAAAGACACAGAGGATTAAGGCTTGTCCAAAAACGACAGCTTGCTCGATCGCCATCAAGCGATCAAATATCAACGTAACTGGCGCAGTTGGCCGCTGATCCGCCACTGGCGGGCGCTGCGCTTTCGCCGCTTGCAACCGTTGGACGGCGGCAAGTCGGCCGGTCTTTCGGTTATCCGCTACTACTGGGCCGATTTTTTGGAGAAACACCGCGCCGATATTCGCGGCCACGCGCTGGAGATCGGTGAGACGACCACCATCCGCCAATATGGTGGTGCCGCAATCGTTCAAGCCGATGCTATCGATCTGGCCGCCCACAGCCCAGAAGTGCGCGTTGTGGCCGATCTCAGCCGCGCCGACCCTGTGCCGGGCGATGTTTACGACTGTTTTGTCAACCAGTTTACCACCTGCGTCATCTATGATATCGAGGCTGCCCTCTACCATGCCGTCCGTCTCTTAAAACCGGGCGGCGTGCTCTTGATCAACTTCTGGTGTGTAGATTTCTATCTGCACCGCGGGCTAGAGATGGGCACAGGCGCGCCACTCTATATGTACCACTGGTTTACCCCCATCCAAGTGCATAATTTCTGCCGGCGGCTGGGCCTGGGCGACGACGATTATCAGGTGGAAACCTATGGCAATTTGTTGACCCGGATGGCTTTTCTGCTCAACTTGCCCGCCCGCGAACTCACTCCCCAAGAGTTGAATCAAGTCGATCCTGGCCACCCGTTATTGATCTGTGTACGCATCGTTAAGCCTGCGCTGTGGCAGGCGGAGAAGCCAGTTTATCGCGATCCGCTGTGGACGCCCGACGTTCGCCCGGCCGAGATCCGGCCAGACACCGGGCATTACGGAGATGAGTATCAAGCGTGAAGCAAGTAACATGTAATCAATTAGCGGTCCAACATCTCTACTTGGCCTTCAGGTCCATGGAGGAGTAAATGTAATTTATTGAGTAGATTGCGCCCTAAAACAATTTCGTCACCGGATTCATCGCCTAAAACTTCAATCGCAGGCAGCCGCAAGGAACCGATGCCAATATCCAGAGTGAAAATTTGGATATTACGCCATTCCCCCCAGTGGCTGCGAATTCGTATATCGTCGACAAAGGGCGCGCCGAGTTGATCAATGTATGCTTGCGGGATAAGCGTTCCATCGGCCCCTGTATCAATAATCGCGGTCAGCGGACCTAGCTTCAGCGATTCTTCTGGGTAACCCAAAGTGATTTTGAGCGTAGGAACCGGTGGATAATAGGTGCTAAGGTAAGCATAGCTCATAATGGTCTTTGCTCTACGCGCGGACTGCGAAAGACTAGTTCACGTTCAGGTTGTGCTTCGACAAGCCGAATTAAGACGGGCTGATTTCCAAAACGTTGGCGGATGCGACCGTGGATCGCCTGGAAATCTTTGTCGTTGTCAACGAGCCGACCATTATGAATGGCGACATATTGATCAACATATTTTTTTGTTAATTCAGTGTGCAACGAACGGTATGCTTCTGCTTCTGCTCGAATTCGGTCACGATCAAGTTGACGCAAATAAGCACGTATTGCTGTTTCGACCAGTTGTTCTGGCTCCGCCTTCTGCTCGATGGCAGCTTGCTCCAACTGTTGCATCAGAGCAGGTTGCAAATGAATAATGTTCAAGTGGGCATACTCCTTACCAGAGAAAAATGTATTCTGTGCTTAAATTATACAATAGTAGAAGGAGAAACGAATACAAACAGTGGCCTTTGATCGCTTCAGCCCTCAGCTAGACAGGGGTGCATATCAGTTTGGGGGCGCAAGACTTGTCAGGTTTTTGGAAATCTGATAGGTCTGCCCCCAAACTGATATGCACCCGGAGATGAGTATCGGAAACGTGAATGATGAGGTTAAACAGAAATGAGCGAAAATGATACTCTGATTCCAACGTTTGAGACCGCTCAAGAAGAAGCCGCCTGGTGGGATAATCACTTTGCTGCTGTGTGGGTACAATCTGAACCCGTGGCAGCGACATTTGGGCTTGCGCCACCCCGCCTTACTGTCCAGGTTACTTGGCCGATCAAGCAAGCAATTGATCAGGAGGCGAAGCGGCGCAACATTAGTATGGCTCAATTGGTGCGTGAATGGATTGAAGAACACCTGGATCTACCAGAGCTGACGCACTGAGTTTGCTTATTAATTATGCTTTTGGACCCAGGAGGAAAAATTTTGTACGAACCGACCATTACTCTAAACCCCGAGCAGATTCAAACCTTTCAGCGCGCTGGCTACCTTGTGCTGCCGTCGTTGACCAGTGCTGAAGAAGTCGAACGGTTGCAAGGTATTTACGATCATCTGTTTCAGATCAAGGCCGGTCGCGATCAAGGTGACCACCTCGATCTGGTGACGACGGATGAAGACGATCAAGCACCAGTGCTGCCGCAAATTATGAATTTGTCTAAATATGCGCCTGAACTGGCCGATACGCTTTTGCGTGCCAACGCCGCTGCGATTGCCCGCCAATTGTTGGGGCCAGAGGCGCAGTTTAGCGGTGAACATGCCATTCTAAAACCACCGCACACCGCTGCGTCAACGCCCTGGCATCAAGACGAAGCTTATGCGCAGCCAAATTGGGACTACAACTATGTCAACATTTGGATTCCACTGCAAGCGGCCACATTGGAAAATGGCTGTATGCAGTTCGTGCCGGGTAGCCATCAAGCCGAGGTATTGCCCCATCACCCCATCGGCAACGACCCGCGCGTGATCGGGTTGGAAGTGGATAATCCAGAAACGGTGACTGCCGATGCAATTGCTTGCCCAATTCCGGCCGGCGGAGCTACCATCCATCATGGCCGCACGTTGCACTATACCGGTCCAAATCGTTCCGACCAACCCCGTCGCGCCTATATCTTGATGTTCAATACGCCACCCAAAAAACGCGACAACGCACGCGACTTCTACTGGTTGACGATGCAGAAGACCAAGTGGCAAGAGCGCGCCGCTGCCGCGCAGGATAAAAAAGCATGAACGGAGACAGGTAAACAGGTAAATAGGGAGACAAGTGACGCCTCCCTGTCTCCCTATTTACCTATTTACCTATCTCCCTGTTTACCTATCTACCTATCTACCTACCTATCTACCTATCTACCTAACTTCGCTATTTCATAAGGAGAAAGCAGATGAACGACGACAAGAATTTGAAGGCTCGATCAACCCTTAGCCGACGCGCCTTCCTGCAGTTCGCCAGTGCTGGCGCTGGGTTGACGCTCTTGGCGGCTTGTGCCGCACCCGGCGGCCAGCCAGCGAGCGGCGGCAGTGAGTCTGGCGCCGCCACCACAGACACGGTCAGCCTGAGCTTTTGGACGCCAGGCGGCTCGCAAGTCTATTGCCAAGGCTTTGGCACAATTGCCGCCAACTACAAAGAACTGAACCCGAATATCACGATTGAAGAAGCGCAGTGCGGCACCGGTGAACAGAACTTCAACGAAGTATTGCTGGCCCGCGTCGCGGCGGGCAACCCGCCCGACGCCACCATCATCTGGACGTCGCCGGCAGCCTTTGGTGCGCGCAATGCACTGGTAGAGTTAGACGAATTGATGGCCGGTTCGCAATATTCGCAAAAAGAGGCCTGGCCGGAAGGCGTGTTGGCCAGCTGCATTTTTAACGGCAAGACCTATGGTCTACCCGTCGCGGCTGGCACTTATGCCATGTTCTACAACGAAGAATTGTTCGAGGCCAAAGGCATCTCGTCCAAACGGGAAGATTTCCCTAAAACATGGGATGAACTGCGCGCCCTTTCCAAAGAGTTTACGGTGTGGAACGGCGACACGTTGGAAAGCGTCGGCTTTATTCCCTGGGATGAGGATCAATACACCTTGCCGATCTGGTCAGCTTTAAATGGTACGCAACTCTATGATGCGGAAACCCAGAAGTATTTGCTCGATGACGCAGGCAACCTCGAAATGATGGAGTATGCCCTTGCTTGGCTAGACGAGGAATATCAGGGTGATATCACCAAGGTGAACACCGCTGGCAATTGGAGCACCTATACGGATGGCGAAGGACGTCCGCCGGCCTTCCAAGAAGGCAGAATGGCGATGATGACGGGTGGCTTCTGGCTGTGTGGTGATATGTACGCGGTCGAGTCTACCTTCGAACGCTGGAATGTGGCGCCATTCCCCGTCGGTCCGAACGGCAGTGAGACTGTTTCTGGCTATTGGCCGAACTGGTTGGTGGTGCCAAAGGGTTCAAGCAATCCCGAAGAAGCCTTCAAGTATCTCGATTACATGTCGGCGGAAGGCATCAAGGTTTGGTTCGCCAACGTGCCAGATTTGCCAACCAACAAGAATGTCTCTACTGATCTTTTCCCCGCCTTGATGGCTGAAAAGCGCGGCGAGGAAGTCGCCCGCGAAGTCACCGACTTCTTCCGCGGCCAGCTCGACATTGCAACGCCAATGTGGAATTCGCCCGTCCAAGACTTTGCCAACGACCAGATTGGGCGTATCTTGGAGCAAATCTACACCAAAACCGTAGACCCAATTACGGCCTTAGCCGAAGCCCAACAAGCCTGCCAAGCCGAACTGGATAGTCTGCTTCAGCAGAATGCGTAGTAATGATTAGTAAGTAGGGAATGGTAAGTAGTAATCAGTGTCCGTCTAAGGCGTTGTAAAAAATTAACTTCGGCATTTGTCACTCTGTAAGGGTCTGTGTTTTGGCCTGAAAATCAGACCCTTACAGGGTGACAAATGCACAATTTATTCTTTTACAAGCCCCAAGTCTACACTACTTACTATTTACTACTGTATCACTAGAAAGGAGAAAGGTGCCATGGCTGCCATTGTTAGCCGTCCCTCACGCATAAGCCCTTTACGTCGCCGGCGGGCGCTGGCCGGCTATTTGTTCGTTTTGCCCTGGATTATCAGTCTGCTTGTCTTTACCGCCTATCCTGTGCTCGCCAGTTTTTATTTCTCGCTGACCGATTACACTGTGATCGAGGCGCCGCGCTGGGTGGGATTGGAAAACTATCGCAGCCTTTCCTCTACTGACCCTTCCTTCTGGATCTCGGTCTATAATAGCGCCTATTACGCCCTGATTGCCGTGCCGGTGGGGCTAATCGTTTCACTGGGGCTGGCACTTTTGCTTAATATGCAGGCCAAAGGCATCGGCCTCTATCGCACGCTCTTCTATTTGCCGGCATTGGCGCCACCCGTGGCCGGCACGATTATCTTTATTATTATGTTCAATTCGCAGGGCGGATTGGTGAATCAGGTATTGGAACTGGTAGGGCTATCCGGCGTGGGTTGGTTTACGGATCCCAAATGGGCCAAGTTGGGCTTGATTATTCTTAGCTTGTGGGGCGTGGGCGTTGGCACGTTGGTTTTTCTGGCCGGCCTCAAGGAGATTCCCCAATCACTGCTCGAAGCGGCCGGTATTGACGGCGCCAATACGTGGCAACGTTTCCGCCATATCACGTTGCCCCTGCTGACACCGGTGACCCTGTTTAATCTGGTGATGGGTGTGATTGGCTCGTTCCAGGTCTTTACATCGGCTTTTGTGATCGGCGGCACCACCGGCAGACCGCTTGAATCGACGCTCATGTATATGGTGCTGATCTATCGTCATGCGTTCCGCTACTTCAAGATGGGCTACGCATCGGCGCTGGCGGTGCTCTTGTTCCTTGCCATTCTAATTGTGACTGTGACGATCTTTCGTACGGCACGTTTATGGGTCTTTCAAGAAGATGAAGAACAGGCCGCGTAAGTTTGGCGCACCTAGGCAGTTTGGATTGAAAGGAGAGCTCCGATGGCTCAGATCGCAGATACTCGGGTGAAAAACACCGCACATAATGTCGCCATGCGTTCAACCAAGCGCACCAGTTGGCGTAAGCCGCTGATGAACCTGCTCCGTCACCTGGTGCTGATTGTGGTGTCGATCGCCTTTGTCTTCCCTTTCTACTGGATGGTCATTACTGCCCTGAAGGAGAACACGCGCGTCTTTACCTATCCGATCGAGTGGTGGCCGGACCCGATTCGGTGGGACAATTTCAGCACTGCGATTAACTATACGGGGTTTCCCTTTTGGCAATTTCTGCGTAACAGTGTTTACTACTCGCTCAGTGTAACCATTGGCACTGTGATCTCTTGCGCTGCGGTTGGCTATGGCTTTGCGCGCCTGCGCTTTCCGGGGCGTGACTTGCTCTTTATGCTCACGTTAGCAACGCTGATGATTCCCGGCATTGTCACCTTTATCCCTACCTTTGTCCTCTTTCGCCAATTGGGCATGCTGGGCACCTATAGTCCACTGATCTTGCCCGCCTTTTTGGGCAATGCCTTTTACATCTTTATGATGCGTCAATTTTTCCAGGGCCTGCCCGTCGAATTAGAAGATGCTGCGCGCGTGGATGGCGCTGGCGAATTGCGTACTTTCTGGCAAATTATGCTGCCCCTGGTGCGGCCAGCGTTGTTGGTAATGGCCGTTTTCACCTTTTTGGGCGCTTGGCACGACTTTTTCAGCCCGCTGGTCTACCTGTCCGAACGTGACCAATATCCGCTCTCGCTGGGTCTTTTTGCCTTTCGCTCGCAACGCACCACCGAGTACAGCTTGATGATGGCTGCCTCTACCCTGACTACTTTGCCGCTTATTATTCTCTTCTTCTTTGCCCAGCGCTACTTTTTGGATGGCATCAAGTTGACGGGGATTAAAGGCTGATCCTTAGTGGTAAGCATGGATTTCATCGATGAAAACGCGTAAATGGCGTACCCGTCTTGCTTTGGTAGGGTTCTTCGGCATCGTCACTGTGCTGTACTTGGGCGCGCTGCGCACCGCTCAACCCGTCGTGCTACACCCTTGGTTTGCCATCCATTCAGGCGAACATACCCCATTGATCTTTGCCCATCAAGGCGGTGAAGAGATCCGACCCAGCAACACCCTACTCGCCTTCCAACACGCGGTTGACCTGGGCGCTGATGTGCTGGACACTGACATGCACAGCACCAAAGATGGCGTTCTGGTCTTGATCCACGACGAAACGGTGGACCGCACCACCGACGGTACTGGGGCGATTCGTGACCTGACGCTGGCCGAACTTCAATCTCTGGACGCCGCCTATTCATTCTCGCCCGACGCTGGCGTCAGCTTTCCCTACCGCGGCCAGGGTGTCACTATACCTACGCTGGAAGAAACCTTCCTCGCCTTTCCCGATCAGCGCTTTGGCATTGAAATTAAGCAGACCCCACCGGACGTTGTCATCCCCTTCTGTGCGCTGATTCGCCACTATGCAATGCAAGCCAATGTGCTGGTCAGTTCCTTTAGCCAGGCTAATATGGATGCTTTTCGGGCTACCTGCCCGGAAGTAGCCACTTCGGCCACGGCGACTGAGGTGCGCAACTTTTTCATCCTAAGCACGTTGCGCCTCACCGCTGCCTTCAGCCCGCGCTATCATTCATTGCAGGTGCCAGAACAGTTCGGCCGCATTCGCCTCCTCACGCCCCACTTCATCGTCGCTGCCCACAGCCGTGGCCTCGCCGTCCAGCCTTGGACCATCAACGAACCCAACGATTTGCAGCGCGTCCTAGCCCTAGGCGTCGACGGCATCAACACCGATTACCCCGACCGCTTGCTTGCGCTCCTTACCGCTACCACGCAGTAACGCAAGTGGAGAATTCACACTGTCAAAAAACTCCATCCTGGTGTATACTTTGCTGCTTGGAAAATGATAAGGCTCATCTGTGAAAAGTGTGCAAACCGATGTTTTACGGTTGAGCAAAACATCGTGTTTACACACTTTCGGCTGATGAGCCAAATGATAATTAGAATTGTTTGGCATAATATTTGTCAATCACACTATTTGTCAATTACGTTGAGGAATTTGCTATGCAAGAAAAACAGACTTTTACCATCCAGACGTTGGTTATTACCTTAATTCTGAATGCCATTTTGCTGGGTGCCATCTATTACTTGGCTGGCGGTGTTTGGAACAATCAATGGCTGACGATCTTTGGGATCGGCGCCGTGATCACGCTGCTGCTATGGGGCATTATCCAGTGGTTAGGCCGCGGCCAGATCGATAGCGCAGCGCTGGCTGCGGCTAGCGCGGAAGCAAACCGGATTCGTGAGACCCAACCGCGCACCCCCGCCGCACCGGCGCCCAAGGTGACGGCGCCAGCCAAGCCCGTGGTGCAAGCACCGCCTTCCAACGCCCCCGCCGTGCAGATGCTGGCAATTTTGCAGCGCCAAGGCCGCCTGATCGACTTCCTACAGGAAGATTTGGCCGCTTATGATGATGCTCAAATTGGCGCAGCCGTGCGCAGCATCCACGAAGGTTGTAAGCAGGCATTGATTGAGCATGTGCAGTTGGAGCCAATCTTCCAGGAAGTGGAAGGCAGCACCGTCACCTTGCCCGCTGGCTTCGATGCCAATGCCGTCCGCTTGATTGGTGATGTCAGTGGCAATCCGCCCTTCCGCGGTGAATTACGCCACCGTGGCTGGCGCGTGGCAAAGATCAACCTGCCCGAGCGGATGCAGGCGCAGGACAAAGCGATGATCGTTGCGCCTGCCGAGATTGAGGTGGAGAGGTAGCTAATAATTAATGGTGAATAATTAATAATTAATTTTTAATGAGGACATTCGTCGCCGAAGCTGCTTTCATTAATTGTTAATTGTTAATTATTCACCATTAATTATTAACTATTTATCCGTTCACTACCCATTTATTTTTAGAGGAGAAATATCTTGAACGATCCCAAATTTATTATTGGCATCGATTTGGGAACCACTCACGCTGTATTGGCCTATACGCGGGCCGACCTGGCTGAAGACGAGACGCCCGAAATTCAGATTTTCCCGATCGCCCAGACCATTAGCCCCGGTGAAGTGAAGGCGCAACCCTTGCTGCCTTCTTTCTTGCTGCTGCCTGGCCCGCACGATGTGCCCGAGGGCGGGTTGGCCTTACCCTGGGATACGAACGTTGACTGGACCGTAGGCGAATATGCGCGCAGCCGTGGGGCTGAATTGCCGACCCGCCTGGTGGCTTCGGCCAAATCCTGGCTTTCGCACCGCGGTATTGATCGCACTGGACCGATTTTGCCCTGGGACGCGCCGGCGGATGCGCGCCGGGTTTCTCCAGTCGAAGCCACGATGCGCTATCTGGAGCATATTCGTAATGCTTGGAATAACGCCATGGCGACGGATGACCCGGCGGCACGGCTGGAAGATCAAGAAATCTATCTCACCGTGCCGGCTTCGTTTGATGCCGTCGCCCGCGAATTAACGGTGCAGGCTGCGCAATCGGCTGGGCTGGACAATTTTACCCTGCTCGAAGAGCCGCAAGCGGCTTTCTACGCCTGGATCGAAGCGCAGGGCGACGAATGGCGCAAGGCAATTGGTGTGGGTGAATCGATCCTGGTCTGCGATGTGGGCGGTGGCACGACGGACTTGAGTCTGATCCAGGTGGTGGAAGCAGAAGGCAATCTGGAGTTGCAGCGTGTAGCCGTGGGCGACCACATTCTGCTAGGCGGCGACAATATGGACTTGACGTTGGCCTATGCGGTGCGCGCCAAGCTGGCCCAAAAGAATGTACGCCTGGACAATTGGCAATTTCGCAGCCTGGCACAAAGCTGTCGCAAGGCCAAAGAGCGCCTGTTGAGCAATCCCGACCTCGAAGCTGAACCGATTGTGATCCTCGGCCGCGGCTCATCGCTGATTGGCGGTACGATTCGCACAGAATTAACGCGCTCAGAGATCGAGACGATCTTGGTGCAAGGCTTTTTTCCAGAAGTCGCAGCCACGGACTACCCGCAACGCAAACCGCAGGTCGGGTTGCGCGAAATGGGGTTGCCCTACGAATCGGACCCGGCGATTTCGCGTCACCTGGCCTACTTTCTCAGCCGTCATATTGCGAATGGGGAGAATGATTCAACGGTGGCCTATCCGTCCGTCGTCCTTTTTAACGGCGGTGTGATGAAAGCGATCTCGCTGCGCCAGCAAGTGATCGATCTGCTGCGCCAGTGGCAACCTGCCAACCCGGTGCGCGAGCTGCCGGCCGTGGACCTGGATCTGGCGGTGGCCCTCGGTGCGGCCTATTATGGGCTGGCGCGTAAAGGACGCGGCATCCGCATCCGTGCCGGGACTTCGCGGGCCTACTACATTGGTGTCGAAAGCTCGATGCCCGCCGTGCCCGGCATTCCTACACCAGTCAATGCCCTGTGTGTCGTACCTTTTGGCATGGAGGAAGGCACCGAAGCCGAAATCCGCGAACAAGGCTTCGGCCTGGTTGTCGGCGAACAAGCGGTCTTTTCACTGCTGGCCTCCACCACCCGCAAGAGTGATCCTGTCGGCGAGATCATGGAAGATTGGGGTGGCGAGCTGGAGGAAGTAACGCAAATGGAGACCATGCTGCCCGCCACGGCCGGCGAAGGCGGCACGATCATCCCCGTTTGGCTGCGCAGCCGTGTAACAGAGATCGGCACGCTCGAACTTTGGTGTGTGGCGCGCGATGATGACCGCACCTGGAAGTTGGAATTTAACATCCGCGAGCAGCAAAGTAGCCTCGTAGATGATGCTGAACAGTATGCATTCCCTGGATAAAGCAAAAACAGTTACACAGAGATCGCCGCTACGCTAATCGAGGCGGTACAGAGCACACAGAGGAGAAGCTGAAGACTCTTGCTTTTTCTTTGTGTGCTCTGTGTAACTGTTTGAATATAGAAATGGATTAAGCTGTCGTGGATCAACCTGTTGCCCCCGAAAATTTGGACTATCGTTATATTATCGGCATCGATTTGGGTACGACCAACTCGGCGGTTGCCTATGTCGACCTGACGCGCCGCACGCCTGGCCTGGCGCGGCCTACCATTCAAACTTTGCGCATTGCCCAACTCGTCGCCCCCGGCGAGTTGGCGCAGCGACCGGTATTGCCATCCTTTCTCTATTTGCCCGGCGCGTATGATCTGCCGCCCGGCAGCGTGGCCTTGCCCTGGGCGCCGGAACGTGACTATGTGGTTGGTGAATTTGCCCACGAGCAGGGCGCTCGCGTGCCGGGTCGCTTGGTCAGTTCGGCCAAATCATGGCTGGCCCACGCCAGTGTTGACCGTACCGCACCGATCCTGCCCTGGGGCGCCAAAGAGGAAGTCGCCAAAGTTTCCCCGGTCGAAGCCAGCCGGCGCTATCTGCAGCACATGCGCGAAGCCTGGAATGCACAGATGGCAGACGGCGATGAGGAAAATCGGCTTGAAAACCAATTGGTCATTCTCACCGTGCCCGCTTCCTTCGACGAGGTGGCGCGCGAATTGACGGTCACCGCCGCGCACCAGGCCGGCATTCCGCGCCCGATTCTGCTGGAAGAGCCGCTGGCTGCCTTTTACGCCTGGTTGGCTGATCATGAAGCAACGTGGCAAAACCAGATGCACGATGGACAACTAATCTTGGTCTGTGATGTG
>JBBRVA010000075.1:0-15855 GCA_038247295.1 Caldilineales bacterium
CTGTCCCACTGACCTACTGTCCCACTGACCTACTGTCCCACTGACTTACTGTCCCACTGACTTACTGTCCCACTGACTTACTGTCCCACTGACCTACTGTCCCACTGACTTACTGTCCCACTGACTTACTGTCCCACTGACCTACTGTCCCACTGACCTACTGTCCCACTGACCTACTGTCCCACTGTCCCACTGACCTACTGTCCCACTGACCTACTGTCCCACTGACCTACTGTCCCACTGACTTACTGTCCCACTGACCTACTGTCCCACTGTCCCACTGACCTACTGTCCCACTGTCCCACTGACCTACTGTCCCACTGACCTACTGTCCCACTGACCTACTGTATAACTATTTACGCCCAACCGCACTAGGCAGTGCTCACTCGCGCATCACTTTGACGCCCAGTAACCGGGCCGCCACTGCAGCGACGCCCATCGCACCAAAGCTGAAGAGTGCGCCCATCTTGGCCGCATCCAGCGTTGATCCCACCGGGAACGCAACGGTGCTGACAAAGAGCGCCACCGTAAAGCCGGTACCGGCGACACAGCCAAGCACAATCAGATCGTTCCAGCGCATACCGTCGGGTAGGCTCAGGTTAAAAGCGCGCCCTAGCAGGCTGAAGAGCACAATACCCAACGGTTTGCCCACAACCAAGCCGACCAAAACCAACCACGTCCCCACCCCCACATTAGTGAAGAGGACGCCGGCATTGACAAAACCAAAGACGCCCAGAATCAACTCGACTGGGTCGCGCCACCAGTTTTTGAACTGATTGAGCGCATCGGGATGTTTCTCTTCACCCTCGGCAAAGATGCCCACATCGGCCGTTTCATGTGGCATGGCAAAGATGATCGGCACGAGCGCCAACGCCGGATGCAGCCCACCCCAGTAGAAACCCAGCCAGCTGAGCGGCCCACTCAGTGCTATGTAAGGCCAAAAATTAGTCACCTTTCGTCGCTTCAGCACCAAAGCAATGCCGATGGCCGCACCGACCAGCGCGGCAAAGGCCAGCATGTTTACCTGGTCGGTCGGGTAGAAGAGGGCAAGAATCAACAGTCCACCGCCATCATCGGCAATCGCTAAGAGGAGCAAAAAGGGAATGGCTGGATGTTTGGCACCAAAGATAAAGCGGGCCGCCAAATAGCTAAAGGCGATGTCCGTCGCACAGGGAATTGCCCAACCGCGCAACAGCTCTGGTTGATCCAATAACCAAGCGCCACCAAGATAGAGGCTGGCCGGCCCGATCATGCCGCCCAACGTGGCGAGCAGCGGCATCGCGGCTTTGCGTGGTGACGCCAACGGCCCACCGGGCAGCAGTGCCTCGAAAACTTCTTTGGCGGCAATGCCAAAAAAGAAGGCCATCGCGATTTCGTTGACGGCAAAATGAATGGGATGGGTCACTGATTCATAACTGGCCCAGTCAAGATTTGCCCAGACTAGGCCGGCGATCGTGCCGACCATCAAAAAAATTGAGTTTTCCAGCAAAAAAGTGATCGACGCTGATAATCTATCGCGCATACCTATTATCTATTCTCCATCAATTTGGCTTTGGTAGTTTTGATTTTGAGTTTTGGAAGTAGAACGGGGGTTTGGATAGAATCCAGTGTTCGGTTAGAATTTTTACGTAACCCACCATTGATCAGCTAGATTGTGGCACAAATCTTGATTTTTATACAATATCACGTTTTATCTGTAGACCAAATGGCATTTTACCTAATAACAGTGGTCGTCGAATTGTGCATTTTGGTTAATCTTTGAAAAGCAAACATAAACGCTAAACCTGATCTGTGAAAAGTGTGCAACGCACTATTTTGCCCAAACCAAAACACCGGTTTGCACACTTTTTACAGATGAGCCAACACCGAAGTAACAGAACATTGTAGAGGAGCTAAGGGATGAGTAGTGTGAATGGCAAGGGTAGCAATGGCGCTGTGACGGGCACCTTTGCCGTAAAAGCGGGTCTGGCGCAGATGCTCAAGGGTGGCGTCATCATGGATGTAGTAACCGCCGAACAGGCGCGGATTGCTGAAGAAGCGGGCGCTTGCGCGGTGATGGCGCTGGAGCGCGTACCGGCCGACATCCGCAAAGACGGCGGTGTCGCGCGCATGAGCGATCCCCACATGATCAAAGAAATTATTGCCGCCGTTACGATCCCCGTCATGGCCAAGGCGCGCATCGGCCACTTTGTCGAGGCCCAGATTCTCGAAGCATTGGGCGTGGATTATATCGACGAAAGCGAAGTGCTTACCCCAGCCGATGAAGAGCACCACATCAACAAGCACAAATTTCAGGTGCCTTTTGTCTGTGGTTGTCGCAATTTGGGCGAAGCCTTGCGCCGCATTGCCGAAGGCGCCGCCATGATCCGCACCAAGGGTGAGGCCGGTACGGGCAATGTCGTGGAAGCAGTACGCCATGCGCGGGCCGTCCACGGTGATATCCGTCGCATCCAGAACATGGATGAAGACGAACTCTTTGCCTTTGCCAAGGAGATTCGCGCCCCGTACGATCTGGTGAAACAGACGGCGGAACTGGGGCGTCTGCCTGTCGTCAACTTTGCCGCCGGTGGCGTTGCAACGCCCGCTGATGCCGCGCTGATGATGCAACTGGGTGTGGACGGCGTCTTTGTCGGTTCTGGCATCTTCAAGAGTGGCAACCCAGCCAAACGCGCCAAGGCGATTGTGCAGGCCGTAACCCACTATCGGGATCCACAAATTTTGGCCGAAGTAAGCGAAAACCTGGGTGAGCCGATGGTGGGTATCAACATCGACATCCTGACCGAGGGTGAGAAGATGGCGGTACGCGGCTGGTAAGTTGAGCAGGGGAGTAGGGAAGAAATCTCCCTCACTCCTCTACCTCCTTACACCCCTCCTCAATTATGACAAACATAAGTCTCCTCAAAATCGGCGTCCTGGCCCTCCAGGGTGCATTTATCGAACACATAACGATCCTACGTCAGTTGGGTGTCGACGCGATTGAGATTCGTAAACCGGAACAGTTGGCCGAGCTCGATGGTTTGATCATCCCTGGTGGCGAGAGCACGACGATGGGCTTGATTGCTGAACGCTGGGGGTTGGTGGAACCGCTACGCCATTGGGTACACAGTGGCCGGCCTACGTGGGGCACCTGTGCCGGAATGATCTTACTGGCAGAACATGCCACGGGCCAGAAACAAGGCGGCCAACCCTTGCTGGGCGGGCTGGATGTCACGGTAAATCGCAATTACTTTGGCCGCCAGACGGCGAGCTTTGAAACGTTGCTCAACGCACCTCACCTCGGTGAAGTGCCATTTCGTGCCCTCTTTATCCGCGCCCCGGCCATCACTCAGGTTGATAGTTCCGCAGAGGTGCTTGCCACCGTTCACATGGCCAACGGTGATAACGTGATCGTCGCTGTACGTCAAGGCGCGATCCTTGCTACTGCATTTCACCCGGAGTTAACCCACGACAGCCGCTGGCACCAACTCTTTTTGGCTATGGTTAAGGATATTATGTTGCCGGAGTAAATATTGCCGCTTTCGCGAGCGTAGCAGATGTGATAGTAGCGCAAGGAATGGGGCAGTGTACAAGGATTAAGAAAGTTCGACTTTTCGCAAAAATTGAACTTCTGTGCGGCTGATGTAGGTGCAATTACGCATTCATTTTACGTTTTCCGCTATGCTAGGACTGCACAACGAGAAACGCCCATACGTCCCGGCCAAAGGTTGCATGGGCATTTCTTACTTGTTACGCGCAGCATGTCTACAACAAACCAAGCGTTGGTTGATTTTGACACAGGTTACTTGATCTGTCAAGGAATCGGCAATACGCTGGTGTGTCCCCAATTTTCGGCAGCAGACTTGACAGGTTTCGCAAACCGGTTAGGTCTAGCGCCCCCAATTGGGGACGTACCTGTCTACGCTCTTCGGTTTGTGGGGCTGCTGCACACCTGTCGGCAGGTTGTCGGCAGGGATTCACTCTCAGTTTCCACATAAAGGAGAACAGCGTATGTCACAGGAACTCTCACAAAAGCAGTTGTCCCGCCGGCAATTTCTCTATGGTAGCGCTGTCGGGGGCAGCATCCTCTTGTTGGCCGCCTGCGTTGCCCCGCCGGGACAGACGGCTAATGCCCCGGCCAAGGCGACCGACGAACCGCATGAAGAGGCGACAGCTGAGGCAACCCACGAAGCCGAACCGGTCGCCGAAGGCGATGTTCAAGTCATGGTCAAAGATGTCCTCGCATACAAACTAGATCCTGATGGCTGGGCCGGCGGGTTTGGCTCGGTGATGTTCCGGCTGCACCAGGCCATGTACAACGGCGAGATGGTCTACCACATCCGCACTAATACCTCGGATCCGGCCGTGGCGGAGGAGATTGGGTTGGTCTATGTCCCACTGCTCAATACTGCCGCGGGTTTGGCAGAAGGGGAAACCAACACCTATTACATCTTCAGCAACGATCACCCGGCCGTCATTGCCAAGGTTCCCGGCGATGAGAACTACAGTTCCCTCTTCCGCGTGATGAAGGTTGATCCGGGCACTGCGACCGCTGAACTAAACAGCGTGGCAGATATCGAAGCCGCCGCCACTGCTGGTGAGATCACCGTGGAGCCGGCCAACTACTTTGTCAACTATCCGCTGATCCAGTGGCCGGGCGGCGGATTATCGATTGACACCGAGTTAAAAGGCACCTTGGACAATGGTCAACTCTTTGCTGAACCGGATACGGCCGGCATGACGGTGACGATGAAGCTCCACCAATGCTATCCCGGCAGTCGCTACATTGTGACCGACGCCGGCATGATGGTGCCGATGATGAACATCGCCGACGCTGCTGTTACCAACAAGCTCAAGGATTTGGGCGGTACGGATGAGATCTGGGTCTTTGGTAATGGCATCCCTGGGCCGGGCGCAATGGGTTTCCAACCGGCAATCTTCGATAACAAAGCCGGCCAACCAGCCTGGAGTCCCTTCTGGGATCATCGCACGTTGGTCTGGAAAGATGAGAGCGCGGCCCGGCTCTTGCATGATTCAACCGAAGTGCGTGCCGCGATTGAAGCGGGCGAAGTCGATTGACCCGGTGATGGTGCCGCAGAATATGTTCCCCTTGCAGGCGGTCTATGCTTCCGGCAGCCCCAAGTTGGTCAACAATCCTATGGACTTTGATCCCATGGACTTTGCCGGCATGCGCCTCGACCCCGAGTCCTTTGACCAGACCGTGCGTGTACGTGGCCAAGCCGAGACCATGCTTAAAGAGACGCAGTGGGCGCACAACTTTGGCAATGAACATTTTGGCACGCCCGCTGGCGACTTTGGTGCCCAACAGCGCTTTACCGGCGTGATGGTCAACATGCTGGCGCAGATGCAGGCCCAATATGCCATGCAGAATCTCATGGGCGAGGATGGCCTCTTCCATGACTCCGACGGTGCGCTGGATTATACAGCCAATTGGGTGATGTTACATGCCGGGGCCGATCTGGCTGTGTTGAGCAAAGGGGAAGTGCAACCCCGCTACATGAACCCGGATATGTTCCCGATGTTTGATCAAGGGGCGGCCATGCTCTTCCAGGCGTTGAATGGGCGCACCCCGGAATCAGCACCGGAAGCCGCCGCCGCGATTCGGGCGCTGATCTACTTTGCCTGGGCAACCGGGGATGTCGCCATGCATGATACGGCATTGGCGCAAGCCCAAGCGATTGCCGATGGTCAACTGGTTGGCTTTACCGCTGACAATGTCGTTGATATTGCCGCCACCATGACCGGCCTGATTGCGCTCGGCAATGCCTTGGGCGATAGCCAATACCAAAGCGCTGCTGATCCACTTTTTCAACTTCTGACAGCCGACTTTGATGCGGCGCATGGTGTCTTCAAATCCAAGGATGTTTACAATGTCGATGACGTTGCTTGGCTGATCGGCGGCTTGAATTGGGCCACCCAACAGGGCAGTGATGCCATCAAAACTGACGCCGCTGCCATGCTCACTGCTGTGTATGAAAGCATGATCAATCTAAGCGGGATCCAGCTTTCCGCTCCTCCCGGCAAGGATGGCGCCATGGCCGGTGAGTATGAGAAGAATCTGCCCAGCGAACTCTACTACCACCCGATTAATACCCCGCCGCCCCCCATGTCCGGCATGTTGACCGTCCCGGCGGAAGAGATTGTCTGGGTTGCCGGTGTCTGGAGTGTGACGAGCAATCGCTTTGTCACCGGCGGCGCCATGCATTTGGCCAATGAGTTGAATTGGCTTGGCCCCCATTTGGGTTCTGTTCCCTTCCCGCCGTTCAACGCACAGTAGCGTAGTGTAAAGTAGCTTCGGTGAATGGAAAAGGGTTGCCCATGCGTAGGCAACCCTTTTCCATTCACCATTTTTGCTTGATCGCCTCGTCACCAAACTGTCACTGAACCGTCACCGCACGCAGCATTGTTCCTGGTATGATGAAAAGGACAAGTGCAACGCCTGTGGCATGTCATGCAAAGTGGACGCTCACCTCATGTAGGTTGCGCGGTGTGCATAAAAGGCAATTTGCATGAGGTGAGCCGCCGACTTGAAGGTCGGATTGACAATCGAAGCAAAGTGTAAATCCATTTGGGCATCCTATAGTTCGCAACGAGTAGAGCTTATGCAAGAAAATCATTCACCCACCCCATTTTTTGGCATTACCATGGGTCTGTTGATCCTCGCGACCGTGATCTACGGCGCGGTCTTTCAATACCGCCAAGGCATCGCGCATATCAATGCGCAGTCAACGGTAGTTGGACGCTCACCGGTAACATGATCAACGGCCGGCAAGGTCATTCCGCAACCCGCTTGGCCGATGGCCGTGTGCTGGTGGCTGGTGGCATTGGTTCCAATACAGCGGAGATCTTCAACCCGGCGACGGGGACCTGGTCATCCGCAGGGACCATGAATTATGGGCATTCCTACCACATTGCAGCGCTGCTCAATGATGGACGTGTATTGGTCGCCGGAGCCGGCAGCGAAATCTGGGCACAACATGCCAATGCCGAGATCTATAATCCGGCGACGAACAGTTGGTCGACGACCGGTAATATGGTCTACGCACGTAGTGTGGCTGGGGCGGCTGTGCTCGCCGATGGGCGGGTGTTGGTGGCTGGTGGCATTCCTGTAGAAGAGTGGAACGGACGTAGCGCCGAGATCTATAATCCCGCCACTGGCCAGTGGACGTTGACGGGTAACATCAACTCATTACGCTACTTCCCCACGGCAACCCGGCTCGGCGCTGCTGGCCGCGCTGACAACGGCGTTGATCCCCGCGACAGCCGGCGGCCTGACCGCGGCGTTGATCTTGCGGCTGCTTACCGGTATTTTTCTGGCCGGCGTCTACCCGGTGGGCATGAAGATTGTGGCGACCTGGACGAAGGCAGACCGTGGGTTGGGCATTGGCCTGTTGGTGGCGGCATTGACCTTGGGCTCGGCGCTGCCCCATCTGCTGAATCTCTTTGGCGGCGTAGGCGATTGGCGGCGCGTTCTCTATCTGGCCGCGGGGTTGGCGGCGTTGGGTGCGCTCATTGCGGCGCTCTTTATTCAAGAAGGCCCCTACCGTTCAATCGCCCCCAAATTCAACTGGCGCTATGTGGGCCAGATCTGGCAGGAACGTGACCTGGTGCTGGTCAACCTTGGCTATCTCGGCCACATGTGGGAGCTGTACGCCATGTGGACCTGGGCGCCGATCTTCCTGGCGGCTAGTTTTGCCGCGGCCGGGGTCGATGCCCGTTGGGCCAGCCTCGCCGCCTTTGGTATGATTGCCGCCGGTGGCGTGGGCAGTTGGTGGGCCGGCGCCCTGGCGGACCGCTTTGGGCGCACGACGTTGACGATTGCTTCGCTGGCGATCAGTGGGATTTGTGCACTGACGGACGGCTTTTTCTTTGGCGGCAATCCGTGGCTGGTCGCCTTCATCTGTCTCATCTGGGGCTTTGCTGTGGTCGCCGATTCAGCCCAATTTTCCGCGGCGCTCAGTGAATTGAGCCGCTTGGCCTATGTGGGAACCGCATTGACCTTGCAGACGAGTTTCGGCTTTTTACTCACGTTGGTCAGCATACGCCTGGTCCCTTGGATCGAACCGTGGGTGGGCTGGTCGGGGGCCTTTGCCGTGCTGGCGCTCGGCCCGCTGCTGGGTATTCTGGCGATGGCCGCGTTACGGGTTTCACCGGCGGTTGCGCACCTGGCCGGCGGGCGGGGGTAGGGCCTAGTCGCCTATCTCTCTGAGTGGGAAAGCCTACTCTCTCGGCATTTGCCCTGATCGCACTGTTGGTGGATAGGGTTTGGGTTTTAGCTGGTCACCGCATGTTGGGCCTATTGGTCTTTTCATACTTTTCTCTCCTTTGTGCTTTTTTTCTCTGCTACTTTATTCTGTAAGCAAACCTACTTGACTCCGTACCATACTCCAGGGTTTATCATAACACTATGACCATCAGCGAACTCGCCCAAGCAGCAGGCGTCCACATTGAAACTGTGCGTTACTACGAGCGGCGCGGCCTTTTGCCCAAGCCGGCGCGGCGGCCGTCCGGCTATCGCGCCTACCCGGAGACAATGGTTACGCGCCTGCGCTTTATCAAAAATGCCCAGGAGCTAGGCTTCTCCTTGGCTGAAATTGAGAAGTTGTTGGCGCTGCGCGTTGACGCCGTTACCAGTTGCGTCGACGTGCGTCGCCGGGCGGAGGTCAAGTTAGCCGAAGTCGCGCAGAAGTTGCAGGCGCTGCAACAGATCCAAGCCGCGCTCACCCAGCTTGTGGCTGCCTGTGAACGCGGTGGGCCACAAGGCGAGTGTCCGATTTTAGAGGCATTGGAAGAAGCCGCGCAATGAAGTGGGGTACGCGGGTATAGAAGTCCGACTCCTTCCGGCTCCATTACAAAACAACAATCACAAATAGACCGAAAACTGAACGTGGAGGGTAATTTATGCAATCCAATAAATTATTGCGCACTGGCGTCATCGGCACCGTGATTGCCGCGCTCTGTTGCTTCACACCGATCTTGGTGATCCTTTTTGCCGCAGTCGGCTTCAGTTGGGCCGTGGGCTATCTGGACTATGTGCTGTTACCGGCCTTGTTTGTTTTTATTGGACTGACCATTTATGCCCTGTGGCGCAGACAACGCACCGGCGCACTTAACGAGGAAAGGAGTTAATGGCATGACAATGCAAACAACCGATTGCTGTGCAACGGGCAGTAGTTGCACGGTCGAGCAGCCGACAGCGGCGCAAGTGCTGCACTGTCCAGCCTGTGGCAAGAAAGGGAAGCCGGTGGGCATAGAGACGGTCAAGGCGCTGCTGGCGGTGACGCTCCACGAAATTCAACCTGATCACGCCTACCTCTTCTGTCGCACGCCGGACTGCGCCGTCGTCTACTTCGCCGATGACGGGGAACAGACCTTCACCGAAGATGAACTGCGCGAGCAAGTTCATCAGAAACACCCCGATGACGATGATGTCTTTGTCTGCTATTGCTTCCGCCACACGCCCGGTTCGATTCGAGCAGAATTGCTGGCCACCGGTCAGAGTACAGTGGTGGCGACGGTGACGCAAGGCACCAAGCTTCATCAATGCGCCTGCGAGCTACGCAATCCCCAGGGCAGTTGTTGTTTGGGCAATGTCGGTGCCGCAGTCAAGCGGGTGCGACAGGAGTTGGACGCGATTGCTGTTTTGTACATTGAATAGCGAAAGCCAAACAAAAGCTAATGTCTGATCTCCTTACCAACTACGGGCGGCTGATTCGCAATCGACGTTACTTTCCCCTGTGGTTGGGTCAACTCACCTCAAATCTGGGCGACACCGTACACTATATTGCGTTGGTGGTGTGGGTTTATCAGCGCACCGGTTCCAGCCTGGTGGTGGCGGGGACGGTCTTCTTTGAAATTGTGCCGGTGATCCTCTTGGCGCCGGTGGCCGGCGTGGTGATCGACCGGCTGCCGCGCAAGGTTGTGCTGGTGGCGGCGGACCTGGTGCGTGCGGTGGCGGTGCTGGGGTTGCTCTTCACCACCGAGTCGTGGCAGATCTATGCGATCGTGGCTTTGTTGACCACCGCCAGCACGTTTTTTAATCCTGCCGTCAATGCGACCCTGCCGACCTTGTTGGACGAACAAGATCTGCTTGCCGCCAACTCGATTGCCTGGTCAACGGGGCGCTTTGTCCAGATCATTGGGGCAGCCGTGGCCGGCGGCGTGATCGCGGTGGTGGGGGCGGAGGCAGCCTTTGTCTTTAATGCGGGCACCTTTTTGGTTTCAGCGCTCTTCTTGTTGCTGCTGCCGGTGCCACCCGGTCGCCCGGTCAGCGCGCGTGGATGGCAAGGCTTTCTCAGCGATGCGCGTGAAGGTCTCCGCTTTGCCCGGCAGGATCGCTTTGTGGCGCGTCTGATCGCCGTCCAGGCGCTGGCTTCGTTCAGTGTAGGGGCAACTTCTGCCTTACTCGTTGTTCTGGCGCAGGAACACTATCAACTGCCGCCGTCCGGCTTTGGCTCCTTTATTCTCGCGATTGGGGTGGGTGCCTTGCTTGGCCCCTTCTTGCTTGCCCTGTTCACGCGCGATGTGCGCCACCCTCGCTGGTTATTCGTACCCTATGTGGTACGCGGGATCGGGGATGTACTACTGGCAGTCGCCCACAGCGTGCCTGCCGCTTGGTTTTTGCTCTTTGTCTATGGGCTGAACACCTCGTCGGGCATGGTGATCTACCAGACCGCGGTGCAGCGTCATGTGCCGGACGAGATGCGCGGACGGGTCTTTACCTGGCTGGATGTGGTCTGGAATGTCATGCGCATTGTGTCGTTGGGGCTAGGCGGGTGGCTGGCCGACCGGGCCGGGGTCGAGGCTGTTTACTATTGGGGCGGCGCTTTGCTCGCACTTTCCGGCTTTGTCGGACTAGCGCTTTTTCGTCACTGGCCCTTTGCGGCGCAGGGGAAGTCAGTGTAACGCTGATTCCAGGTCTGATTGCCTTTGGAATTTGGGGCTCCTGTTTGAATCATGGTAAAGTGAAAGCTATGCAGAATACGCTACGAAGCCAAAGTCAGCAATTTCTTCACATCCTTGTTTCACCGCGAACACGGTTAATGCTCGTGGTCATGCTGCTTGTACTCTGGTCCTATGTTGCCATGTCCCTCGGCGCCGTGATGATGACGCTGCATGATGAGATGGCGCCGGTGCCTATCGCCGCCGCTGTGCCGTCCTTCCAATTTGACACTGAGGCCGCCGACCCCAGTGGGATGCCCTGTTGCATCCCTGCGATGGTTCCCCTTTGCCCGCAACTCTGTGTGGCGGGTCAGGTAGATGTCCCTGCATCTCTGCAAACGCCGGCAGTAACTCCTTTACCCATCTTCCTGGCCAACATCTTCTTGCACGCCGACGCCATCCGCACACCTACCCCGCCTCCCAGGGCCTAGTCTGCCCACTTTCTCTTTTCCACTGAACAATCTATGCGATTTATTCGGCTTTTGCCGATGCAAGTCGGTATAACCAACTGGGTTTTTATCAAACCGTCGCGCCCTGGATAAGGTCGCACAGAAGCGTAAAGACCCATGTTGAACGAAAGGAGCATCATGCAAAATGAGTGAGCAATCCACTGTGCGGTTGGCCAACCGCGCACAATTACCTGTCGCGCCGGTTTATCCTGGCTGTGACGGGGCTGCTGCTTGCGTGGCTTACAACCGCGTGCAGCAACCCTGAGCCGATCCAGATCCAACCGGCGCGCGATCAGCCAACGTTTATCTGGATTTTCAAAGATCCGTGACCACAGTGAGACCAAATGCGACCCGTCGTGAACGGGTTAGAAACAGTGTATAGCGAGCAGATTGCGTTTCGGCGCTACAACATCGACTCGGCTGAGGGTGAAGCCTGGGCAAGCATGGATCAACTGCGTGGACATCCGGCCTTCCTGTTGCTGGATGCCCAGGGTGAGGAGCGTTGGCGCTACGTTGGCGTGATTGCCCAGGAGTCTATCGAGGCCGAACTCGATGCGCTGACGCCGTAGCGTGGCGCAGAAGTCTGCCTTCGACAAGCTCAGGCTACGGCCGGATAGTTATGAGAAAATACCGAAACCGGTATCAATACAGCGGTTGTGACGCGAACATGAGTTTTTCGACTGCCTACCAGAGAAGCAAAACTCATGTTCGCGTACAGAGCCTAGGTAAGAAAGGAAAAATCGAATGATGCAAGGTAACATGATGGATGGCATGATGCAAGGCGGGATGATGGGCGGCATGATGCTCTTTTGGGGGATCTTGAGCCTGCTGTTGTTTCTCGGCCTGATCGTGTTGGTGGGGCTGACAATTCTCTGGCTGGTTCGCCGTTTGCGCACGACCGACGCCGGCCCAACCAATCACGCAGTGTCGCTGTTGGAGATCTTACAGCGCCGATTGGCTCAAGGGGAGATCACCGGCGACCAGTTTGAGACGTTCAAACGTCAACTGCAAGAGGGGTAGAAAGCAGCATGACCAAGCAACAAAAGATAGTCCGCACGCAGACAGCGCGATCTTCTGCACAAATAGCCGGCGCCAGCCGGCTTAGGTGGGGCAGTGTACTCTTCGCGCTATTGCTTGTTGTCGCCGGGATCGTTGTCTGGCAATGGCCAGGTCAGGTGGAAGCGCCGCCGCTGACAGGCGGCATCCCTACCCCCATTGGCTTTCCAGATGCGGCGCAGGATGTGGGTACATTGGTGGGGCAACCAGCTCCGGCCTTTCGCTTGCCGGATGAAACAGGCGCGTCGATTGCCGTCGAGCCTGGGGCAGATGAAAAACCGATTGTGCTGATCTTCAACATGGGCTTGGGCTGACAGCTTTGCGTACAGCAACTCGGTGAGTTGCAAACAGTTGTGCCTGAACTGGAAAAGGTTGCGGACGTCTACTCGATCAACCGCGATCCGCCGGCCCAGACGATACAGGTGCGCCAGATCAGCAGAACAACTTTGCCCATTTTATATGATGAAACGCTGGAGGTTGCCCGACAGTTTGACTTCCTGCCCAAACGTGGCCAGCCCATGGGTGGCATGTCTGGGATTCCGCAAATGGGCTTTGTGATCATAGACGCCCAAGGCGTGATTCGTGTCCAACGAGTAGATATCTATTACGGTGACAACGGCGACCAGATTCTGGAAATCGTGAAGAGTCTGTAAGCTGGCGTCACCGCCAGGAGTGCTGGATGGAAAAAAAGATTCATCTGCCTGAACAGTCGACAATCGAACCGCTTGCGCCGGACCCCGGCCATGCTGGACGCGTTCGGTCACCATTTGCGTTGAATCGCAGTCTCGTTACGGGCGTTGCGATCAGTCTGTTTATTTTCATCCTCGTCTGGTTGACGTGGCTGGAGGCAGAGCGAACGGCCGGTCGCGGTCCTGCCATTGCGAATATCGAACAGGCCGCATCTGGTGTTGACAACAAAAGCAGCCGGGCCGCACAACTGGCCCCGGACTTTACGCTCAAGACGCTGGATGGTGATGAGGTGACGCTCTCCGCATTGCGTGGTCACCCGGTGTTGATCAACTTCTGGGCCAGTTGGTGTGGACCCTGCCGCATCGAGATGCCCGCTCTGGTACGTGCTTATGAGCAGCATAGGACAGAGGGGTTTGTCGTTCTCGCCATCAATCTGACCTTTCAGGATGCGCTGCCGGCCGTGAAAGCATTTGCGCAGGAGTTCGACATGTCCTTCCCTGTGTTGCTGGACGAGACCGGCGCAGTAACCAACGACCTGTACCAGTTGCGCGGCTTGCCGACCAGCATCTTTGTTGATCGAGAAGGGCGCGTGGCGCGCGTACAAATCGGTGTGATGACCGATGAACAAGTTGATACCTTTGTGGCCGAAATTGTGAGATGAAGGATTTTATTCAAGGAGGTGATGTTATGAATTACTCAGTAAAGCAGTGGTTGCCCATAATCCTCTGTTGTTTACCGGGCCTTGGGTTGATTGCGATTGTCGGCTTTAGTAGCGCAGCCCTGGGCGCCGCAGTCAACGGACCGCTGGGGGTTGGCCTGCTCACACTGGCGCTGTTGGCCTGCCCACTGAGTATGGTCTGGATGACGTGGCGCGGACGGCTGCACCAGCGTACTGCCGGAGATTCAATCGTGCATGACGCAACAGGAACGGCTGCCCATGCACCGATGATGGCCTGCTGTCTACCCAGCCAGACCACTGCTGTCACTCCGTCGGAGGCGCCTGGTGATCGGCTGGCGGCGTTGCGGGAGCGTCGTATAGCGCTGGAACGTGAAGTGGTTGACCTACAAAGCCCATGAGGCGAACGACCGTAGGTTGTTGTATCGATGCGTACTTGTAGCCCCACAAGCATTGCGTGGTGGAAGAACCCGCAGCGACAAGCCGCGGGTATGTTTCCTTGTGTTGAATCAATTAGCAAGAAAAATGGAGAGATGATCATGGAACTGACAACACTGTTACCGATTTTGGCGCTTTTGGCCTGCCCCATCGGCATGGGGTTGATGATGTGGATGATGAGCAGGAATATGGGCGGTGGTCAAGCGATGTCTGGAGCGCCTACTGCGAGTGATCGCCTGCACGCGCTGCAGGCACAGCGGCAGTTGCTGGAGCAGGGGATCGCTGAGGTGGAAAAAATCGCAGCGCTAGAGGCGGAAAAGGAAGCCTTGACGCGTGTCCGCAGCGCGTCTATGGAGCCCAGTCTGTAGAAGATGCAAGCCGCTAACCTGTGATCGCTTTGCGTCCTACCGTTTTTCTTGTGCGAAAACGGTAGGATGCAAATAAAGCGGGTGCTTGGGATAAGGAGCAAATCTTGTTTTCTTGCAAAAATAACCTGAAATTGGCCTCTCTTGCGCTCTGGCTGCTGCTGATCGGCGTTTATGGCTATTTTTCGTGGGCCAATGGCTGGAACCACGAAACGCTGTTGACAGTGCTGGTCAACCTGGCAGATTCACCCTCAGCGATTGCAAATTAGGAAATAGATGACAAAAAGCGAATGATGAAGTAGTGTAAAGGTCATCAAAAGCAAGGGGGAAAAGATGACCAAAGCACTCAAAATGAGTACTGTTGTGAAAAAATTCAAGGAATCGTGGTCCGGCCTAGGGGACATCCGCAAAAAGAGTAATCGGTTGACCTATACAATGGCCGAAATTGCGTTGTCAGCGTTTGCCGTGTTCTTCATGCAATCACCATCGTTTTTGTCCCATCAACGCGATATGGAACAGAAAAAGCGGGGCAATAATGCGCGCAGTCTCTTCCCGATCGAAACGATTCCATGTAACCAGCAAATTCGCAATGGATTGGACCCCGTAAAGCCGGATGAAATCAGTGGTGAGTTCTTTTGGCTGATTAAAGAACTAGAGCAAGGTGGTCACCTGGCAAGCTACAACTGGTTTGAAAAGACCAAAGCAATTGCGTTGGATGGCTTAACCTACCACTCATCGACCGAGATTCATTGTGAGAGCTGTTCGACGCGCAAGGATAGCCAAGGGACGCTGCATTATTATCATCATGCGTTGCTGCCAGTGATTGTGAAACCGGATTGCCCGCAGGTCCTGGCGTTACCGCCTGAGTTGATCGTGCCGCAGGATGGGCATGAGCAGCAGGATTGTGAGCGTGCGGCCTCGAAACGGTGGCTGACCAAGCATCAAGCGCACTTTGCCCCCTTCACCGTTACCTATTTGGGCGATGATCTCTATGCCAATCAACCCTTATGCCACCAAATTAGCACAGAAGCAGAACAATTTTTTCTCTTTGTGTGTAAGCCTGACTCGCACAAGACCCTCTATGCGGAAGTCGCTTTACTCGAAAAAGTCGAGGGCGGCGTCTCAACTCGGCAAGTTCGCCATTGGAATGGCCGGCGCCATGCGCTTTGGACCTATCGCTGGGCCAGCCAACTCCCGCTCCGTGCCAGCGAAGATACGCTCTTCGTCAACTGGTGTGAGTTGC
>JBBRVA010000076.1:0-15734 GCA_038247295.1 Caldilineales bacterium
GGGCGGGTTGAAACCCGCGGCTGAAACCAGGAAGTCGCGCCCAGGGGGCTACCCGGCGACTCGTTTTTAGTGCCCTCAGGCACTTCCTGGACTTGTCAGCAGGCCATTTCAATGGCCCAGCCCAAAGTGTCGGGTCGCTAGCGCTGCAACTTTGATGATGCCAATCACTGTTTACTATATGAGGTTGCCTCGGTTCAAATTTTCTACTACACTGTTTGCGTAATCGATATTTCTGCATTTTATCATCTTACAAAGGAATCATTCTATGCCCACCAACCACCCCGCCCTAACCCTGTTCACCGAACTGCTCGCCGCGCCCGCGCCTTCCAGCCGCGAAGAAGGCGTCGCCGCGCTTGTGCGCGCCAAACTGGACAGTTGGGGCTACAGCCATCAGACCGACGGCGCCGGCAATGTCTGCGTGCGGCTGGCGGGGCGCAACGCGGACGGTCCCCTTTGTTGCTTCGCCTCACACATGGACGAGATCGGCATGGTCGTTACGCGTGTCGAGGCGGACGGCTCGTTGCGCGTCGATCGCTCCGGTGGGCTCTACGCCTGGAAACATGGCGAGGGGCCGGTCGAAATACTGGGCGACGAAGGCACGATTACGGGCGTGCTGTCGATGGGTTCCACGCACACCGCGGCGACGAATCAGGTGATTGAGTGGTCGAATGTGCGCGTGCTGACTGGTTTGTCACCCGCTCAATTGACTACAACCGGGGTGCGGCCTGGCTCGCTGGCTGTGCCGGCCCGCGCCGTTTGTGGTCCCGTTGTTTTTGGCGATCCGGCGGATCCGCTGGTGGGGGCGTGGACCTTTGACGACCGCATGGGCGTTGTGGCCTTGTTGCGCCTGCTGGAAACGTTAAAGCAGGACAATTTGCAGCCCAACTTGCCCACACTCGTCGCCTTTACTGTGAGCGAAGAAGTGGGCGGTCTGGGCGCCAAGATCGTTGCGCGCCGCGAGCAACCCGAAGTTTTCATCGCCGTTGATGGCTGTCCGATGCCGCCCGGTTCACCCTTGCAACTAGATAGCCGTCCTGGCATCTGGAGCTTTGATTCCAGCGCACCCTATGATCAACGGCTCGTACGTGATCTGCGCCAGGCCGCCAGCGCCGTGGGCACCGAGTTGCAACCCGTTGCCTATGCACGCGCCGCCAGCGATGCCAGTTTGGTCTATGCCGCCGGTCTGGCGCAACGTATCGCCTGTTTCGGCCACGTGCGCGAAAACAGTCATGGCTATGAGGTGGCGCGCCTGGCCGTCTTTGATAATGTGCTCAAGACGCTGGTGCAGTTTGTGACCACCTGGGAAGGGTAGTAAATTTAGTAGCTGGTAAATAGGTAAACAGGTAAATAGGTAGTATGGTCCCTGTTTACCTGTTTACCTGTCTACCTGTCTACCTCTACACGCCATTCCACCTGAACAATTACGTTATTTGACGCAAAAACTGGGGCTTGACAAATATGACGCATTGCGTTATAATAGAGTTATAACGCAATGCGTCATATTGATTTTGTGAGACGCAACCGAAGGCGTTAGTTGAATCACTAATTTAATCTAGTTGTTCGCCCGTTTGGGCGAACGAGGAGAATTATAATGAACGCCAAGGGTACAATGAACCTCAATTTACGCAACCTACAGGAACAGGTTGAGGACAGCGTCAAAGGGACGCGCCAACTGGGGCGTAAAGCAGCTTTGATCTATGCCGGCCTGCTGGGCTTAGCTTATGATCAAGCGAAACAGATGCTGCGCAGTAGTATGAAGTTGGTAGATCAAGCAGAAGAACGCGGCGAGACTATCGTCACCGAATTGAACCAGCGGACGGAGGAACTGCGCTCACAAGCCAATCTCCAGACACTAAAGTGGCGCGATCGTGTCGATCAAAGCATTGAGAAGGCCACCTTTGAAGCGACCGAAGCGGTACACAATGTCGAAGAAATGGCAGAAAAAGCAATTTCCCGCATGAGTGCCGACAAGGAAGGCGCGGCACAAGAACTGCGCCTGGCCGGGCCGATGAACATCGAGATTACGACAGTGGAAACAATCGAAGTCACCCTGCCCGAGCCAATCGGTGGCTACGATGCGCTGAATGTTAAGGAAATTACCGAGCAGATGCAAGGTTGGGATGCCACTTTACTCGCGACTGTCCGTGCTTACGAGTTGGCTACCAAAAACCGCGTCACTGTCCTGCGTGCGCTTGATGAACGCATGGAAAGCATGATGCCCGTAATGGCATAACATGCCGCTTGAGCAGTATCTACGTATGCTACTGGGTAAATAGGTGGACAAGGAAACAGGTAGACTCACTTGTCTATCTGTTTCCTTGTCCACCTATTTACCTTTTATCGCTTTTCTTTGCGCCCCTTGCGTCTTTGCGTGCGATAATCCGTCTTCCTGCTTACAATTCCTACCCCTAACACACTTGAGTGATCATCCTCCTTGCTTTATACTATAGGGATGAGCAACATCATTACAAGCCTCCAAATTCAACAAAAAGACAAGACACGCGTCAATGTCTTTTTGGACGAGCAATTCGCGTTTGGTGTGGGGATTGATATTGCTGCTAATTTGCATAAAGGCCAGCCACTGAGCGCGGCTGAGATCGAGCAACTCCAGCAGACGGATGAACGTGGGCGCGCCTACAACAAAGCCCTCTACTATCTGGGCTTTCGACCGCGCAGCCGGGCCGAGATCGAGAAATATTTAACCGAGAAAGAGCATTCCGCCGATGTGATCGAGCATGTGGTGCAACGGCTGATCGATCAGAAATACCTCGACGACGAGAGTTTTGCGCGCATGTGGGTAGATCAGCGCGAACGTTTTCGCCCCACCAGCGCACGGGCTTTGCGCTTTGAACTGCGCCAAAAGGGCGTCGATCGCAATGTAATCGATGAAGTGGTAGAGGAAGTGGACGACGAAGCCGCAGCTTGGGCTGCGCTCGAGCCAAAGGTGTCCCGTTGGCAAAGCCTAGAACAAGTCGATTTTATCAAAAAGGCCACTGGTTTTTTGGCCCGCCGTGGCTTCGGCTATGACGTAACCCGCCGCGTTTGTAAACGCGCTTGGGCACTCATCGCCGAAGGCCAGTCCCCAATCGATGATGAGCTTTTGGATCAAGCCGATGACGATACTGAATGATGTTAATTGCCGGCGGTAAATAGGGAAACAGGTAGACAGGTAGGTATCACCTGTCTACCTGTTTCCTTGTCTACCTGTTTCCTTGTTTCCTTGTCTACCTATCTACCTGTCCCATGAAAGCAACTTATGCGAACGCCTACGCGCCCCAAAGCAACGAAAGCTAGAATTGCCCGTCCGAAACAACCGAAGATCAAAGTTCGTACCTGGCGCTATGAAGATATCCCCGATGTCGTCGCCTGTCACCGCGCCGCCTATCCGGAGTACAACGAAGAGACCTATTATAACGAGCGTTTCTATGAAATGCAGTTTGCTGCCTTTCCAGAGGGCCAATTCCTCGCCGAAGCAGACGGTGAAGTGATTGGTTATGCCACCGCCATCATTGTGCAATTGGATGACGACGCGCACTGGTACACCTACGAAGAGATCACCGGCGGCGGCACATTTGCGACGCATGATCCGAGCGGCGATACGCTTTATGGGGCTGATATTGGTGTGCAGCCCGCTTATCGCGGCCTAGGCGTTGCCACGCTGCTCTACGAGCAGCGCAAGCGTTTGATGAAACGTTACAATTTGCGCCGCATGGTTGCCTATGGCCGCATTCCCGGTTACAACGCCGTGGCGGGCAAGATGACGGCCGAAGAGTATGTCGAAAAAGTGGTCAACGGTGAAATCCGCGATCAATCTTTGATGGCGCATCTCAAGGCCGGCTATCAAGTGCGCCGGGTGATGTTTGATTTTCTGTGGGACGATTCGAGCCTGAATTATTCTACCCTGCTCGAGATGCCCAACCCGGCCTATCAACCGGAGAAGCGTAAGATTGCCGCCGCGCCGCTGCAACGTGTGGTGCGCAAAATTCGTGTTTGCGCCGCCCAATATTTTATGCGCCCGATCCAGCGCTGGGAAGAATTTGAGCAGACGGTGATGTTCTTTGTCGATACGGCCGACACCTACCATTGCCATTTTCTCCTGATGCCGGAACTTTTTACCGTGCAACTCTTTAGCCTGATGCCGCCAGACATGGACTCTAAACTGGCGATTACCAACTTGGCAGGCATGACCGAGCGCTACATCGAAATGTTCACCCGCGCGGCGCAAGAACGCGGACTCTACATTATTGCCGGGTCGCAGCCGGTGATCCGCGACGGTGAAATTTACAATGTCGCCCATCTTTTTACGCCCGCTGGCAGTGTTTATACCCAAGATGCACTGCATATTCCGCCCGATGAACGCAAAGATTTTGGCATCGAGCCGGGTGAGGAGATCAAAGTCTTTGACACGCCGCTGGCGCGTATCGCGATTCAGGTCTCTTATGATATCGAATTTCCCGAAGTCGCGCGCTTGCATGCCCTGGCCGGCGCCGAGGTGATCTTTGTGCCCTTTAGCACCGATGAAAAGAAGGCCTATGATCGCGTGCGCTACACAGCGCAAGCGCGCGCCGTAGAAAACTTCCTCTACACCGTCATCGCCGGCAACGTGGGCAACCTGCCTACGACCAAGAATTATCTGATCAACTATGGGCAAGCGGCCGTTTTCACGCCCAGCGACTTTGCCTTTCCGCCCAGTGCCACCGCCGGTGAAGCCGAACCTAACGTCGAGACGGTGGTGATTTGCGATCTGGATCTGACCAGCCTGGCCCAACAGCGCGATCTGGCCACCGTGCGCCACCTCTACGACCGCCGCGCCGATTTATACGACTTGCGCGCTAAAAAAGCGGTGAAGATTGTGCGCACTGAATAAAGCCTGGGCGCATGTGATTGGCATATCAGCTAGGCTCCATTTTGGGGCGAACGAGCGAGCAAATTTATGCTGAAATTTCTCTTTTGGGATCGTGAATATCGGCGGCTGCGCACTGTGTGGCGACTGCTGCTGCATCTGTTGCTGCTGGCCATTGTCACCTTGACGGGTTTTACAGTGCTTGGCCTTAGCGTCGCCTTGTTACTGCCTGGTCAGGTAGATTTTGCTACGCTGCTTAGCGCCGGCAGCCTGGCCGTGCCACCGGACGCCCTGCCGGTTCTGAGCACGATTACCGGAGTTATGACCGCAGTAACCGTATTGATCAGCATTTGGCTGGCCGGGCGCTGGTTAGATCGGCGGCGCTTTGCCGATTTTGGCGTGCATTTGAATCGCAACTGGTGGCTCGATTTTGCCTTTGGCTTGGGGCTGGGCGCGCTGCTCATGTTGTTGATCTTCCTGGTCGAACTAGCCGCCGGTTGGATCACGATTGCCGGTGCTTTTCGCACGCCATCGCCCGACCAATCCTTTATCCAGGCAATTATAACGCCACTCGTGCTGTTTATTTGCGTGGGCATCTACGAAGAGTTTTTTAGCCGCGGCTATCATCTAAAGAATATGGCCGAAGGTTTGCGCGGGCTTTGGGGATTAGGTCCGCAAGGCGCGATTGTGTTGGCCACCTTCTTCTCATCGGCCATCTTTGGGTTGTTGCACGCCGGCAACCCCAACGCCACGCCCCTTAGTACCTTCAATATCTTTCTGGCGGGGATATTTTTGGCGTTGGGTTATATTCTGACCGGTGAGTTGGCGATTCCGATCGGTTTGCACATGACCTGGAATTTCTTTCAAGGCAATGTCTTTGGCTTTCCGGTCAGCGGCACAGAGGCCAGCGCGGCGACGATTATCGCCATCAATCAGGGCGGGAACCCACTGATCACGGGGGGCGCATTTGGTCCTGAAGCCGGTTTGGTGGGTATCGGTGCGATGCTCTTAGGCTCACTCCTGATCATCGGCTGGGTGCGGATGCGCTACGGGGTGGCCCGCCTCCATTCCGCGCTCACCCAGCCCGATCTGCTCTATCCACTCCCACCTGTGTCGGCAGTACAAGAATCTGCATCCCTGATTCAATAGCTTGACCCACTATAATGAAGGCGCGTAACAGCATGACGAATCAACTCTATCGTAAACATAGCCACTGTTCTTACTGTGGACATCCCTTTACGATCGAACAACCTTGGCCGCGCCGCTGTAGCCTATGTACGAATGTGAGCTTTCAAAACCCTTTGCCGGTGGCTGTGCTGCTTTTGCCCGTCGATGCAGGCGTATTGGTGATTCGGCGCGGCATCGAGCCGCGCCGCGGTCAGTTGGCATTGCCCGGTGGCTATATCGAAGTGGGAGAATCCTGGCAGGCTGCGGCGGCACGCGAGTTATATGAGGAAGCGGGGGTAACGATTGATCTAGCAACCGTGCGTGAATTTCGTGTACGCAGCGCGCCGGACGGTACGGTGCTTATTTTTGGTCAAGGTCCGACCCTCCGCCGCGCCGATCTGCCGCCCTTTATTCCCACCCCCGAGGCGAGTGAACGCATCGTTTTGACCGAGTTACAAGAACTGGCCTTTCCATTGCACACGCAAGTGGTTAAGGAATTTTTGGGCAAAAACGAGTGAATAACTTTTCCGTAACTTGGGTGATTAGGTGATTGGGTAATTACCCAATCACCGCTTACCAGTTACTTGACCTTCTGAAAGGTGATTTCATATGAAAAATGGACCGCCTGAATCGGCCACTGGCACTTGACCTCGATGGTTGGGCAGACGGCGTACTCATAGTCTAGACCGCCCAGCCGGCCCACAATGTCGGGTAGATGCGGAAAGGCTAACCCCATTTGGTTGGAAACCTGGCTCGTCGAGGGGCCGTTCGGGTCGGCGGCGACATAAAGTTTAAACGGATCCCAATACATCGTCACTTCTGCTTTGCCCGGTCCTTTGTTGCCGGTGACAATGTCGAGTTTGTCGCCAACCAGATTTTTAACGGTTGCCCCATCGACGCCGTTGCCATTGGCGTCCAACACGGTAATAAAGATGTGATGTTGGGCCGAGCTGTCACGCGTGCCGCCATTGTTCTCATCTAGCCCAAGCACTTTAAAGTGGACAATCTGATAGGCGGCGTTTGGATCAAAATTGCCCGCGCTGCTGTCATCTGCGACTGGCATAGTGACCGGGGCCGGTGTGGCTGTAGCCGACTCCGCGGCCGGCGCATTTGCTACCGGTTCACTGGCAACGAGGACTGCCGCCGTCGGTTCCGCCGCGACAACCGCTTCGGTGGGAGGCGCAACCGGCAGATCAGCCGCCGCCGCCACATTTTCGGCATTTTCTACACGCGCCAACTCACCATAGATCCAGCCAGGCTGATCGTTGATGCAGCAGACTTGCCACCAGTCGCCCTGGGCATTCTTGGCCAGTAGATTGAAAATCTGACCTTGGGTGGCCGCGCCTACCAGATCAAACGTCGTGTCAGGTCCACTGCGCACGTTGACCGCGTCCCCTTCGACGATCAGGCGCGGTTCGACGGCCAGGGCAATGGTCGGTGTGATCGCAACCGTTGCCGCGGGCGAAACAATGGTGGTAAGCGTCACCGGATTGGCTTGCGCCTGGGCTGACGCAGGTGCTACGACCGGTGCGGCCGTTGGCGTGGGCGGCTGTGTTTGGACGGGGGTAGGGGTAAAAGTAGGCACGGCGGTGCGCACTTGGGGTGGGGTGGCTGTCGGCTCTGGTCCGGCGGCGCCAAAGAGACTGCTGCAACCACTCAACAAAAGTAGACTGATGATCGCCACGCTCAGATTCGTCAATGCATAAAATCGTGGCTCTGTTTTGGATCTAGCGTTGTTTAATTGCATACCACTCATATCCCATCTGCGTTTTGTCTCAGCACAAAATTTGCCCGCCGATTGTATCAGCTTTTAGCCAGATTGACACGTTTGCGCACAGGCGAGTTAACGCGGCGTACTCACGTCGTCTATGCTACAATAGGACAGCAACGTTTACGACGAAAGGCTGGAAAAACAACAACTTCCCATTTGTCACCCTGCAAGGGTCTTGTTTTAATGCCGAGCGAAGACCCTTACAGGGTGACAAATAGCAAAATTAGCTTTTACAACGCCTAAGATTGAGCGCATATGAATTTTCCACTTGCTTTAACTGATGAAACGCTGCTCGCCGGCGTCGAATGGCTGGCGGACCGAGATCCAGATCTGGCGCAGATTCTGGCCCGGTTTGGCCCGCCGCCGATGTGGGCGCGTGAGCCGGGCTTTCCTACGCTGCTCCATATTATCTTGGAGCAGCAAGTTTCGCTGGCTTCGGCGCGCGCCGCATTTGATCGCCTGCTCCTTGCCGTAGCACCGTTGACGCCCATCGGGTTTCTCGAACTGGACGATAGTAGCCTGCGCACGATTGGCTTTAGCCGTCAGAAAGCTGGCTACGCACGCTACCTGGCCCAGTCAGTTGTCAATGGTCACCTTGATCTGGACAGGTTGGCGCAGACCGAGGACGATCGCGCTCGTGCCGCCCTGCTCACGCTGAAGGGCATTGGCCCTTGGACGGCCGATGTCTACCTGCTGATGGCGTTGCGTCGTCCAGACATCTGGCCAGTTGGCGATCTGGGGTTGGTCGTCGCCGTACAGGAGATCAAACAGTTGCCGGCGCGTCCGTTGGGCTTGGCAATGGAAGCAATTGCTACCGCTTGGCGACCCTGGCGGGCGGTGGCGGCACGGCTGCTGTGGCACTACTATCTGAACACGCGCCGAGTGAGTGGGTAGCCCGATTTGAAAAATCGGTTTACATGTTACGTCCGTCTTTGTAGCAAACTCTCGGCCAGCGCCAAAAGTGCCGAGTCACCCGCCGCATCACCCAGCGCTTCATACAATGCCGTAACGCCGGCGTCATGTTGAACCCGCACGGCCGTCTCGGCAAATTGGCGCGTGCCGGCCTGGGCCAACAAGGCTAACGCTTGCGGTAACTGATCGGGGCCTAGCGGACCCTCTAACAATGTCTCAAATTGTTCGCCCACGCGGTCGTGGTTGAGCGCATGCAAGAGTGGTAGACTTTTTTTGCGACGCAAAATGTCGTTGCCGGCTGCCTTGCCTGTCTCTTCTGGTGATCCCCAAATGCCTAAAATGTCATCCTGGATTTGGAAAGCCAACCCAATCGACTGGCCGAATTTGGCCAGCGCCCGCTGTTGGGTCGCCGTCGCGCCGCCGATCAGCGCACCAATCGCCACGCTCGCACCGACCAAGACCGCGGTTTTGCCCTGGATCATGCGCATGTACTCGTCGACGGTCACATCCGCCCGCTGCTCAAAGCGCATATCGAGATGTTGGCCTTCGGTCAGCGCTAGACAAGTTTCGGTGAACAAATTGAGAGCAAGGAGGGTAATTTCTGGCGTCACACCGCGCCGGGTCAGCCGCTGCATGGCCGCAAAGGCTAACGTAAACATGCCATCACCGGCGTTGATTGCCTGCGGCTCGCCCCATAGTTTCCAGACTGTGGGACGGTGGCGGCGCGTCTCATCGCCATCTTCGATATCATCGTGGATCAACGAAAAGTTATGTAGCACCTCAATGGCAACCGCGGCGGGCAAAGCCTGCACTGGATCACCGCCCGTTTCAGCACAGGCCAATAGGCAAAGCATCGGCCGTAACCGCTTGCCCGTAGGCGACGTTTGGGGCCGAAACTGTTCGTCCACCCAGCCCATATGGTAGTGCATCATCCCGTAATGGGGGGCTACCGCCGCTTCGTCATTGTGCAATTGCTCGCGTAGCTCCCCTTCTAGCCGCGGCAACCAATAGCCGATAAAACCACTTAATTCCTGATTAAACATGAAAAATCCTTAAAATAATGAATTGCGAGGGCAGGTAAGGTCAGCTTGCCATCTTGTCATCTGGTCACCTTCACCAAGACGCCTTCCCGGCGTAACCGCGTTACATTGCCCGCTCCGCTGCAAAACATCGCGATCCGCAATTCGGCGCTTAGTAATTCCATCTCTTCGCTGACTGCATCGACAGACTCGACTGCACGTTTCAAAAAGGGTGATGCCAGCCCGACCAGATCAGCGCCGAGGGCAACACACTTGGCAATTTCTTGCCCTGTACGGATGCCGCCACTAGCAAATAGACAGACATGCGGTTGCTGCAAGGCGTCGCGCATCCGGCGCGCCGCCACTAAACTTTCGGCGGTGGGAATACCCCAGTCACCAAAAGCCGCGGCCAAACGGCGCAGACGTTCATTAGGCGCGCGGTGCATCTCCACCTGGCTCCACGAGGTGCCGCCGGCGCCGGCCACATCGATCGCACTAATCCCGGCTTCGATCAGCCAGCGCGCCGCCTGCTCGCTGATCCCCCAGCCGACTTCTTTGGCGATCACCGGTTTTCCCAGCTGCCGACAGACCGCTTCAATTTTCGCCAACAGCCCCCGCCAGTTCAGATCCCCCTCCGCTTGCAGCACCTCTTGTAGGGGGTTCAAATGCAGGATCAAGGCATCGGCGTCGACCATGTCTACCACGCGCCGACACTGGTCTACCGTGTACGTATAGTTTAGTTGTACCGCGCCCAAATTGGCAAACAGGAGCAGATTGGGCGCAACATCGCGTACGCGAAAGGTGGTCACGGTTTCGGGGCGTTCGATGCCGGCGCGCTGGCTGCCCAACCCCATCGCCAGACCCTGTTGCTCGGCGGCCGCGGCCAGCGTGCGGTTGATCTGGCGCGCCTGCTCGGTGCCCCCCGTCATCGAACTGACCAGGATCGGCGCCGCTAGACGTTTGCCAAAAACCTCGACGCTCGTATCTACCTCGTTCAAGTTGAGCTCAGGCAACGCTTGGTGGACAAAACGATATTGCTCTAAGCCGGTTGTTAATGAGGGGAAAGCCACATCCTCTTCTAGATTGATGCGAATATGGTCGGCTTTGCGTTGGTTGATGCTCAAGATCATTCCTCACAAGGGTCAATTAGGGTGGCGACGATGGACAATAAATACCAGACCAGAGACGTTAACCGTCGTCTGGCGGCCATCATTTAATCATCGCTCTATCATAGCGAGCATTTTACCGCACTGTCAGTAGCAAGTCTACCCGATGGTAAGTCAATGTATCGACTCAATGGATGGACTGGCGATTGGCTGACAAACAGAATCCGCCTGTTGGCGATAATTCACAATACCTTCCCGTTAGGGTAGAATCTTCGCATGCACATTGGCGTCTTAACCCATAACTATCCACGTTTTGCCGGTGACTTTAGTGGCACCTTTGTCGAAGCGTTGTGTCAAGAATTTGCAACCCAGGGCCAACAGGTGAGCGTCTGGGCGCCCTATGACCCGGCGTACCAACGATCCTTGATCAGCCAGACGGCGGGTGGTCAAGTCAATTTGCATCTCTACCGCTACATCTGGCCGGACCGTTGGCACCAGCTTGGCTATATGCGCACCATGCAGTCGGATCTGGCGCTGCGCCTGAACACCTATGCGCTGAGCCCAGCCTTTTTTGCCGCCGGGATTACTACCGTATGGCAACAGGCCAAACGGACGCGCCCCGATGTGTTGCATGCACACTGGCTCTTGCCCAATGGTTTCATCGGCGCCGTGGTCAGTCGTCGCTTGGGCATCCCCCTTGTGATCTCCGTGCCCGGGTCCGATGCGCAGGTCGCGGGCAAAAATCCACTTTTTCGCGCCATGGCCCGCTTCGCCTTTCGCCAGGCCGGTTTGATGACAGCTAACAGTGCCGAACTGCGCGACAGTGTGGTGAAACTGGGCGCCGACTCGGCCAAATTCGATCTGATCATCTACGGCACTGATCCCGCAGTCCTGCGCCCCGATGCCACCGCGGTCAAAGAACTGCGCGCTCAGTTAGCCTTGCCAGATGAGGCATGTGTCTTGCTCTGTGTGGGCCGCATGGTCTACAAGAAAGGTTTTGATGTGCTGTTGCGCGCTCTAGCCGAACCGGCGCTGCGTAGTCGCAATGTCGTTGCCGTCATGATCGGCAACGGTGACCAGAAAGCGGAATGGCAGGCATTGGCAGCCCAATTGGGGGTAGCGGATCGGGTGCAGTGGGTAGGCAATGTGCCCAAAGATCAGATCGGCATCTACTATAACCTGGCCGATGTGCTGCTCAACCCATCGGTCAGCCGCCCGGCAGATGGCTTGAACGTCTGCGTGCTTGATGCGATGAGTTGCGGCAAAGCGGTCATCGGCTCGGATGTTGCCGGTAATCCGCTGGCGATTGTCGACGGCGAAACGGGGCTGATTGTGCCGGAACAGGATGCGGCTGCTCTGGCTATAGCGCTGGTCCGGCTGGTCGATAATCCAGAATTACGTCACCGCTTTGGCGCAGCCGCGCGGGCGCGCATTGAGACCGAATTGGGTTGGCCGCATTTGGCGCGGCGCTATTTGGGCCATTTTGAAAGACTACAACAACGGGGTCTAGAGGGGAAACCGTGACAATCGTTTGTAATGGGTGTGGTGCCGCCTGGTGACGGTGGATACGACGCATGGTTCCACTGCAGAAGTGGCCGAACAGATTCGCGATTGGGCGTTATCTCACGCCACCGCGAATTCAGTGTATTGACGTTTCCACGGCGCATGGAAAGCCAGTACGATATCGGATTTTGGGACACCTGCTTCGATCAGATGTGACGCGAAACCATCTTCGGTGCCATCCTCTTCGATCCAGATTTTGCCATTGCGTAAGCGGACATGGATGACCGCACCATGCAGACGCCAGGAGCCGTTCCAGCCAATGTACATCAGTTGGTAACTGCTGTGCTTGTCATCGAAAACCAATTGTGGCTCAACTTCCTCTTCGGCTGGCTTGATGGTGGCCTGTTCGGTTAATAAGTTTTTTACCAGGGTACGGTATTGTTCTACTGGATCCATTGTACGATCTCCTGCTTCGCAGCATCTACAATAATCATACGGATGGCATAGTCTTCGATTAAAACCTGACCAGAAATATCCAAAAAAATGGCTTTGTGTGCCTGATCGTCAATTGCTACATATAAAACTCGCTCTGGATGCGTACGCTTTAGCCAGCTTTGATAGAGCATGTACTGGCCTAACGCCCGTTCCAGATCAGCAATTTTCGACATGCCAATGAAACTCTTTACCTCAATCACCAACTTATCGCTACCGCGTTGTGCTGCCAGTAAACGCTCTACGCCCAGATCGACGTAAACGGTGCGAATCCCAAATGAAACAGTAAACGGATCATGCGTGATGATCCACCCATCTTTGATCAATGCTTCTTTGACAATGTCGTGTAAAATATCGCGTGCTGGCATACGCTAATTATAGCATAAATAGTAAGAACCGCGGATGTGCAGGATAACGCGGATTGAGCGTGGACGCCCGTGGCTGCTTGCGTTTTAACACTGCGGATTGCTTAATGCATTTCGCCAATCACCGATTTATCAATATACTTGTATCTATCCATCCGACCAATTATCCGCGATTTCCTGCAAATCCGCGGTTCTACAGGAGCACCCACCCATGCCCCCCAAAACCGACCGTGAACGCCTGACCCACTTTGTTGAATTGATCGGCGCGGAGCCGCGCGAAGCAGTATTTGACGATGAAGGTCGTTTGATCGAACTCAACCTAATTGGTCTCAATTTGCCATATCTGCCAAATGAGCTTACTCAGTTTACAGCGTTGAAATTTTCAAAACTGCGCTGGAAATTACACCCAATTTCAAAGACGATCTGGCTCGTCACGAAATAGAGCGCTTCATCGACATGGGGAAACCACATGAAATGCAAGGTAGCGCCTTGCGTGCGCTCCACGCTTTCCTACGCGAGGTCGATACCACGCAACACTGGTGCGATTTACGCAAAGTTGCGACGAATGATGGCAATATTCTCTGGTTGTGTGCCGAGCACGCGGCGTTTCACGGTATATAGATCTGCGGATGTGCAGGATGACGCGGATGATTGGGTGGATAAGCAAGAATACTGGTACAATCCGCATAACGTACGATCGATTCATCAATCATACCAATTGATGGCCGCAGTGAACAAAAATCCGCGTCATCCTGCGCATCCGCGGTTATAAAGCCGAGCACAATGCCAACCAAATTACTCTACAGCGATGTCACTGACCGCATCCTTCGGGCCTACTTCACTGCGTATAACAAATTAGGCCAAACATATCCAGAGTATATCTTTGAGCGAGCAGTCGTGATGCTCTTGGAACGCCAGGGAACGCATTGTCTCCGACAAGATGAATATGAAATCAGATACAAAGGATTTATGGTCGGTTTGCAACGCCTCGATATTTTTGTAGCTGAAAAAGTAGTGATCGAATTGAAGGTGGCGAACGCCATTACCCACCTTCATCTGGCTCAGTTACTATCGTATATGAAGACTGTCGATCAGCCGGTTGGTCTTTTGTTACGTTTTGGTGGGCCGAAACCCGACTTTGCGCGCCGAGTGTTGAGCGATGCTGACAGCCAAGCAGGTATAAACAAGATTTTTTTTGCAACGACTGATACAACAAATTTGCTTTATCCTGATCTTACCCATGCTGTTCTTAACGGACTATTGGAAGTCTACAAACATCTCGGTCCCGGTTTTATCCACCGTATTTATGCCAATGCCTGCTACCATGAATTAAAACTGCGTGGTCTTGATGTAAAAATCCACCGGGAATTTCGCGTCTTCATGGATGATATTGACCTGGGTGCAATTAAATTTGGGCATCTTCAGGTTGACAACCGAGCCTTGATTTTTCCAGTTGCCGTCAGTGATATTGCCACGCTTCAAATCAATAATCTCAAAGCTTGGATGCGCTACCTGAACCTGCCCATCGGCATCGTTATGAATTTTTCCACAATCTATCCCAAACCGCTCATCCTGCGCCTCTAACCCAACCATTTATAATGAAGAATAAATGTTGTCATCTCAACAAAAATCCGCGCCATCCTGCGTATCCGTGGTTCTATCTATGACTCATCTCAACTTCTACACCAACAAAACCGTCCTCATCACCGGCGGCCTGGGCTTCATCGGTGCCAACCTGGCGCGGCGACTGGTCGATTTGGGCGCACATGTCACGCTGGTTGATTCGCTGATCCCCGACTACGGCGGCAATTTGTTTAACCTTGACGGCTATGCAGACCGGCTGCGCGTCAACATTGCCGATGTCCGTGATGCCTATTCGATGCGCGCCCTGGTCAAAGGCCAAGACGTGCTCTTCAACCTGGCCGGCCAGGTCAGCCATATCGACTCAATGACCGACCCTTTCTCCGATCTAGATATCAACACCCGCGCCCAGCTTTCGATCCTAGAAGCCTGCCGGCATGAAAACCCCGCTATCAAAGTGGTCTACGCCGGCACGCGCCAGCAGTATGGTAAGCCCCATTATCTGCCGCTGGACGAAAAACATTTGCAGCACCCGACTGATGTCAATGGCGTTAACAAACTGGCGGGCGAGTGGTATCACATTGTCTATTATAATGCCTATGGCTTGCGCACGACTTCGTTGCGCCTCACCAACACCTATGGCCCGCGCCAACTGATGAAACACAATCGGCAGGGCTTTATCGGCTGGTTTGTGCGCTTGATTGTGGAAGGTCAAGAGATTCAACTGTACGGCGATGGTCAGCAACTGCGCGATCTCACCTATGTCGATGATGTCGTTGACGCCTTCTTGCGCGCCGGCGCTACGGATGAAACGAATGGCCAGGTCTACAACTTGGGCGGTCTGGCGCCGATTAGCCTGCTCGACTTGACGCAGATGTTGGTGACAATTGCCGGCCAGGGTAGTGTCCGCCTGGTGCCCTGGCCAGAAGCGCGCAAACGGATCGACATCGGCGATGTTTATTCGAGTTATGCTAA
>JBBRVA010000077.1:0-15675 GCA_038247295.1 Caldilineales bacterium
GGCACTTGGGGTGGCGGCGTGAGCCGGTTGGAGAGCAATGGACGCTGGACGACCTTCACCACTCAAGATGGTTTGGCGGGCAACGGTGTCACCTCAATGCTGCAAAGCCAGGACGGGGCGCTCTGGTTCGGGACGCATGATGGTGGCGTGAGTCGATTGGAGAGCAATGGGCGCTGGACGACCTTCACCACCCAAGATGGTCTGGCAGGCAACCCTGCTGTCAATGCCATCTTGCAAAGCCAAGATGGGGCGCTCTGGTTCGCCACAAATGGCGGGGTGAGCCGCTACCAACCGGTGAAGAAGTAGCCATGCGCCTGTGTTGCCTCTGGTTGAGCGACGCACGCGGCGGCAAAGGCAAGCGTTTCGTTCCGGCGTGAAGACAACAACGGATTCAAGACAGCCGCGGATTTGTGGTCGCGTTGCCCTGGTTGGTCTATCCCGTCAGCGTGGGCATAGCCTGAGCGAAGCGGTTGCTGTCTGCTAGACAAACCAAATAAACTTAGCACAAACGCGGAGGGAGCATTCTCTCTAAGCATAGCGACTGCGACCAGACCGGCATTAGAGAATGCCTACTCCGCGTTTGTGCTAAGTTTATTTAGGGGCAGATTGTAGGCACTTAGCGGGTGCGCTTTAGTAGAAGCGACCCCGTGCTGGCCGCGTTATTGAATCCGTTGGGCAAGGAAGGGTGGGGTATAGCGGGCGTGACCTGGCCGATCTTGGTCATGAAGCGAGTGCTGGATCGATAGACAACAAAGCTATGCTTCATGCGGGATAAGGCGTATGTTCATGGCGCTGTGTCAACAATCTCGTGTCGCCCGATATTGCGAAACAGGCAGATCGTCTTTTTCGATTTATCATCACGCGTTGGATCATAGGACGGATTGTCCATGGATTGAAATGTAAAGCGATAGAACTGATCAATCCGTCCTTCCCATATATCCTCGACGCCTTTGACTTTTTTGACCACCAGCGATGGATGGCGCGGATTTTCTTTGAACAACGCAAACGCCTTGATTGCTTTTTCTTGAATCGCTTTAGGTAGTTGATCGTAGGCGGTTTTGAAGCGCCCAGTCCGGCGATAGATCATGCGACCGCCAGCTCTGCTTTCAGGGTTGCAATAAAGTCATCCATTGTGTCAAAATCTTCATAATTGCCAGTGCCTATGTCCTCATCTGCCTGGCGTTCACCTGCCTGCCAGGCGGGCGTCCAAAACCAGGCTTGATCAGGGTCACGTTCGGCCAGGTAACTGACAAAATCCAACACAACCACCAACTTTGCTGGCGACAGGGCTCTTAGTCGGTCATCAATCTGTTCGATCAATATAGTCTGTGTCACGGGATCTTAATCCTTGTTGAAACTTAACAAGCTAGTCGTAACGTTATATCGTGATTATACTATAAGGCAGGCGTGTCCGCTACGTTTCTCACCCTCATATTCTCCTAGTACAGTTGGGCGTAAATACCTATACGGTTTTCAAGCGCCAGGCGGTTCCGTGAACCGCCGAGTCGTCGGTTGCCTTCAAGGCGCGGCGAAAGCCATAAAACTGTCTACTTATTTACGCCGCTTTGTACTAGCAAAGATGGTCTGGCTAACAAATATGTCAACTCGATGCTGCAAAGCGCCGACGGGGCGCTCTGGATTGGCACACTTGGCGGCGTTAGCCGTTACCAACCGCAGCAAAAGTAACCATGCGCCTGGGTTGCCTCTGGCCGGGCGACGCACGCGGCGGCAAAGGAAGATGTTTCGTTCAGGCGTGGAGACAACAACGGATGCAAGATGGCAACGGACTTCGGCGTGAACTCAATCGAACGATTTATGGTCGCGCTGCTCAGTTGGTTGGCCTATTCCGGCAACATGGGCGCACCTTGCGCGAATCCGTTGTCGTCCTATAGGCGAAAAGTCGCCTGCGCCAGCCCCGCCCTTGGTTGACAAATGGGCTGGCGCAGGCCATGTTCTATGCTTGATCAGAATGGGGCGCGAGCATGGCCGGCGGTGCTTGTAAAAGCCGCGTCACCTCCGCCGGCGCGAGTTGCAAGATCGTGGCAATCGTGGGCAGATCAAAGCCATTTTGGTACATGGCGGCTACAACTTGGCGGTTGCGTGCCTCAATGCCTAGTTCAATGCCTTCTTTCTTGCCTTCTTCCAGACCTTCTTTCTTGCCTTCTTCCAGACCTTCTTTCTTGCCTTCTTTCTTGCCTTCCTGCTTGGCTTCCTCGCGAATCGCCTCGCGTTCGCGTTCAAGTGCTTTCACGAGCATACTCTTGACCTCCTCTCTGGATAGGTATGTTTCTTCGATCTGGGCAAAATCCGCTTCCCGCAGCCGCCCATGTGCCGCCAACTGGCGAAACCAATTCAAAAATAACATGACCGCTTGGCGGTCGGTCTCTTGGTCATATAGGTTGAGCAACTCATCGATCAACAGGGGTAAATCATAATGAATCTCCGCCAGAAATAGGGTCGTACTCATCCTTTCTACTTTCCATGATTTTTGTCCATTTTCGGAACCGAATAGGCGCAATTGTAGCATGATGCGCAATCCTCGGCAAGCAAAGGAAAGTTGATTGTAGGTGTGATGAAATCCGCGCTTTTTTCATCCATGCCTGTAGCTCATCGTGGATCATTATTGCGTTGCAATTGCCTAAAGCAATCTAAAACGCAGTCGTGTTTAAAACAAGTTTAGGATCTGCGACATAGCAGCAATGCACAATCAAACATGGTGAGCAGCATCATGATGAATTCGCAGATTCCGCGAAGGATTAGACCAATTTTTGCGATTAATAGAGTATTGACCTTACAATTCACTTCAGTAAAATTGTTGAGGGCCAGGCACGCGATCTACAAAATAATATCCGTCGCTTACTGGTCCAAGCCCCAACCATTCACTTCCATTTATCAGACTATTTTAAGGAGAATCAGATGCAAATTCGTCCTCAGTTGACTCACCACTGGCTGCTCATCTTGCTGCTGGCGGTGATTCTTGTGCTTGGCCAAAGCCTGGGTGCTTGGGCTGCGCCGACGCAGACAGTGCTTTTTCAAGCTGCCACCCCCACCCCGGCCGCACCAGGCAGTTCTGGTAAAGGGTCCGGAGTAGAAGAGGAAATTCTCGCCGAAGACGATGAAGTGGCGCCGATTGACAACCTGGAAGATGCCCAACAGGCAGTGGTCCAAATTGAGGCTGTCGGCACCTTTATTGACCCGGCCGAAGGTATGCAGATGAACGCCGCTGGCGCCGGTTCCGGCTTTATCATTGATCCCGATGGGATCGCCGTCACGAACAATCATGTGGCTACGGGCGCCGCCTTTCTCAAGGTCTTTTTAGCCGGTGAAGATGAGCCACGCAATGCGCGCGTTTTAGGCGTCTCCGAATGTTCAGATTTGGCCGTGATCGACATTGAAGGCGATGGTTTTTCTTACCTGACCTGGCACGAAGCCAAGGTTAAAGTGGGCCTGGATGTCTTCGCCCTCGGTTTCCCATTGGGTGACCCAGAATTTACCATGACCAGCGGGATCATTTCCAAGGCGCGGGCGGACGGTGAAAGTTCGTGGGCCTCGGTGAGCCATGTATTGGAGCACGACGCGACAATCAATCCGGGCAATTCTGGTGGTCCATTGGTCGATGAGGAAGGCCGCATCGTCGGCATCAACTATGCCGGCAACGATGAGACCAACCAATATTTTGCCATCGACGCAGCAGATGCGCAAGCGGTGATCGAAGAGCTGCGCGCCGGCAATGATGTGGAATCGATTGGCATCAACGGCGAGGCCATCTTCACCGAAGATATCTCTGGTATCTGGGTGGCCTCGGTCGCCTCTGGTTCACCGGCGGATCAGACGGGCATCAAACCCGGTGATATTATCCTGACGATGGAAGGGATTTCGCTGGCCACGGAAGGGACATTGGCCGAATATTGCAGCATTCTACGCAGCCATGGTCCAGATGATGTCTTGACGGTTCAGGTGCTACGCTTCGATACCGAAGAAGTGTTGGAAGGACAGATTAATGGCCGCGAGCTACAGACAAGCTTCTCGATTGCCGAGCAGATCGAGGAAGAACCAGCAGCAGGCGGCGAAGAACAGAGTGAAGGGACCACATACACAGATTACACAACCGTGGGCGACGAAGCCGGGATTATTTCGGTCGAAGTGCCAGAAGAGTGGTCCGATGTACAGGAAAGCGAGTGGACAATCGACGATGAAGCAGTTGGGCTCCAGTTACTTGCCTCGCCCGATGCCGAAGCCTTCTACAAATCTTGGGAGACACCCGGTGTCCTCTTTAGCGTCTCCGAAAGCCTAGCCGGCACGAACAGTCCAGAAGATTTACTCGACAATATCGACTATTCGGAAGCCTGCAAAACCCACGGTGAGCGAATCGAATTGCCGGAGGATGGCTTCTTCGCCGGCTATTATGAAACTTGGGAAGAGTGTGGTGACTCTGCCACCTTAGCCACGCTGGTGGCGTTAACCCCAGCCGAGACGCAGGATTATGTCGTCTTGCTCGAAGTTTATGCCGTTACCAAAGCAGACCTCGATGCGCTCGACCACATTCTAGACAGCTTTGTGATCAGCAACATTGGTGATGCTGCTAATACGCCCAATGAAGAGACCGATCTGCCCAGCGGTGATGATATCAATGATATCGTAGATACCAGTGGGATGGAGTACGAATATGAATTTGTGACCGATGCCTCGATCAACGCGCTGTTGCCAGCCGACTGGACCGACCAGGAAAGTGGCGATTGGGAAGTTGATGGCGATGTACTCGGCACAACCTTTGCCGCTTCGGCTGACCTGGAAGCGTTCCGCGCAACCTGGACCGAGCCGGGCATCTATGTGCGCACGGCGACCGGGCTGGAAGAGGATATCGATGTTGATGAATGGCTCGATGAACTCGATCTCTCGGAAAATTGCACAAAGGAAGAAGGGCGCAACAAACACAACCACTCGATCTACGACCATAGCTACACCGGCGCCTTCGATGTCTGGTCCAATTGCGAAGCTACCGACAATGCCTATGCATATTTGGTCGCCGTCTCCGAACCACTTGATCACTTGGTGCTAATCGAATTCCAGGCGCTGAGCGATGGTGATGTCGAAGCCTTTGGCGTACTCCTGGAAAGCTTCTTTGTCGATACCGGTGAAACAGCCAACGCCAGTAGCGCCGAGGAAGAGGAAGCGGTTGATTTGGGCCAATATCAAGAGATCAGCAGCGACGACGGGTTGTTAACCGTACGCGTACCCAATGAATGGTCGGACATCAGCAGTGGCGACTGGGAGCTCGATGATGAGGCAATTGGCACATCACTCAGCGCTGCGACTGATTTGCAAGCATATAGCGATACCTGGAACACACCGGGTATGTTCTTTGGTGTGACCACCGAATTCGCCGACACCACCGTGGAAGATTTCTTGGACAACTGGACGTATGGCGACGATTGCACCTATGATGACCGCATTGAGTATGACGATTCGGTCTTCGTCGGCGCTTATGACATATGGACCGGCTGCGGCGATGAGGCCAATCTCTTCATTGTGCTCGCAGCAACCCCCAAAGATGATGACAGCACAATGGTCTTGATCAACGTTGCGATTCCGGCTGACAACAGCACCGAGGCGTTTGAGCAGATTCTCGCCAGCTTTGTGATTAACAGTGGCGATGACACTGGCTTGAGCAGCAGTTCAGAGGAAGAAGTAATCGAAGAACCAGTCGCAGAGGAAGCGGCCACAGGCATTGCTACCGTCGTTGCCGATACGCTGAATGTGCGCGAAGGACCAGGCACCAACTATGGCAAGCTGGGCAGCGTAACAAGCGGCGCCGAATTCTCCATCATCGGCCAGGTGGATAATTGCGCTTGGTTGCTCGTCACCGATGCGGATGGCGCCGAAGGCTGGGTTTCTGGCGCGGGTCAATATGTCGCCATCGACATCGATTGTGCCGATATCCCAGTGGCGGAAGCGCCTGCTGCGCCAAGCAACAGTGGTAATTCAACATCTGGCAACACGGGATCCAACAACAGTGGTGCGACCAGTGGCAACGCTAGCCAAGGGTGCTACACCTTCCAAAACCATGTCGGTGATGAATTGACGATCACCTTCACCAAGAAGGATGGCTCATGGAACAAAACATTTAAGGTAGCCAAGGGTGGCGAGCATGAAGAATGTTTTGATCCAGGCGATTACACCTATACGCTCTCTGCCCCCCGCTTCGAGTCTGGCAACAACGAGATGATCGTGACTGCTGGCGATAATCTTTATTTCCCGATTAACGTCGCAGAGTAAGGGGTGACAAGATGAAGGGGTGACAAGATGACAAGATGATTGAGCAACAAGACAGCTTGTCATCCCTTCATCTTGTCATCCTCTCCTTCACGTTTTCTATATCTTTTGATAGATATGAATACGCCAAAAGGCCTAGTGCTTTTAGCTGCAAAGTATGGTATCGTTGCGTATATTGAACTGATCTTAAATTCGGTCCGCACACAAGGGCACAACGATGAACGAGCAACAAAAACCAGCGGCACATGTAGAAATAGCCGTATTTGTAAGCCTTATTGCATTGGTTGTTATTATTACGCTACTGGCGAGCAATGTTAACTTGCCAGTCTAGAGAACCAGCGCATAGGTACGGTAAAACGGTATAACAACTACAACTATTATTAGAGAATCCAAAGGGGCGGGCTACGAGTTTCGTAGCCCGCCCCTTTGGATTGGGTTGGCAGCGATTTGCCTCTTTTTGAACGAGTAGGTACACTGACCTTATGCAACGTATCACTCATCCCAACAGCGTAGTTACTTACAGCTTTGATTCTCTGCGCAACTTTCCAGTGCGCGCCCACGTTAGCACACGGCACGGGGGTGTCAGCCCCGCACCCTGGAACACGCTCAATTTTAGCGTGCTGCGCGGCGATACGCCCGAACGCGTCCAACAGAATCGGGAACGTCTGGCTGCGGCATTGGAGATTTCTATTGACACCATTGTGCGCTGTCATCAAGTCCACGGCACAGGCGTCGCTAAGGTAGACAGCAGCGATGGCGGCCAGTGGCAAGCAGGTGTAGATAGTCTAGCCACGGATGCGGTTGAATTACCGCTAGCGCTTGTCTTTGCCGACTGTGTGCCCGTGCTCATTTATGATCCGCGCCATCACGCGCTGGGCGTTTGTCATGCCGGTTGGCGCGGCACCGTGAACGGCGCCGCGGCCGCCCTGCTGTGGGCGATGCAGGCGGCGTATGATACCAACCCGACTGATATACAAGCGTGTATTGGCCCCAGTATTGGTCCACAAAGCTACGCGGTTGGCCAAGAGGTAGTAGATTTAGCCCACGCCAAGCTCAGCAAGCCAGCGTCACTCTTCACCTATCCCAACGGACACGATCAAAATCCTCATTTCGACCTCTGGCAAGCCAATGCTGCCCAACTGATCGAAAGTGGCATCCCTGCCGCACAAATCGAGATCAGCGCCATTGATACCGCGCAAAACACCGAGGACTTTTTCAGTCATCGCGCCGAAAAGGGGCGCTGTGGCCTCTTTAGCATGGTGGCTTGGCTCCAACCGCAATAGGTTTGCGCTGGCACACTTGGCAAATGTCACTGCCGGCGCAAGATGGATTCGCCACCACAGATGTAATATGAAGGAGAGCAGCATATGCGTATCTTACCGATCCATGTGGGCACCAGCGTCATCGGTTTCTTCGGATGTTTACTTTTTGCGCTAAACACCCTGGCTTACAGCGATCCAGGTTTGCTGCCCGCGGCGTCGCCCTATGCCACGATTCCGCCCATTGCGCCAAGCTTGCAAAATATTGATTTCGAGTGCGCCACCGCCGGTTATTATACCCAGACCAATAGCGCTGGCAACGTGATCCATATCCCCAACGATTGGACACTGGTTACCTTGGTTGGTGCGCCCAAAGTCCACAGCGCGCGCATCAATTTTGCCCGAAGTTGCGACGGTAGCGCCCATGTCGAGCGGATCAGCGGCGAAGATAGCGTGCTGGTCGAGGCGCAAGATCTGGAACGACCGCCGACGCCGGGCAAACCATTTGATATCGCCCTCTACCAGCAAGTCTCCGCCACTGTAGGCGGCGCCTATAGTTTGAGTGGGTGGATGTTAAGCTTGTGTGGCGGCAGCAATGTACCCAATGATTGTCCAGCCAATTATTATATGGCTAAACAGCTTGGCATCGATCCGACTGGCGGCACCGATCCGCTGGCGGCCAGCGTGGTGTGGACCGAAAATCAGCGCAATTTTATCGAGAATGGCCAGCGCGTCGGCTGGAGCAATCTGCGCATGAGCGCTGTCGCCCAAGCGGTGACGATCACGATCTTTGCCCGCATCAACAGCCCGTTTCAGTGGCATGGCAACCACGCATTTATCGACGCGCTGAGCCTGGTGCGCGCCCCGCTTGCTAGCCTGACTCTGCCGATGACGATGACAGGAACGACGATCCCCGTGCAATGGGATGGCGAACAAAGCCCCGATCTAACTAGCATCCCAGGTGGCAAGTACGCTTTACTTTTTGATATCCAATACCGCCCTACGCCAGCCGCCGATTGGACGGATTTCGTGCGCGATGCGGTGGGGGCAGGCAGTGCAGCATTTCAAGCGCGTTGCGCCACGCCTTTTTACGAATTTCGCATTCGCGCCCGCGCCGAACAACCTGATGGGCAAGGGGTTGGGCCCAATCAACGCTACCCCGGGGTTTGGAGTGAACCCATACCGGTCTTTATTCCCACACCGCCAGTTGATCCGAACCTGCCATCTGGCCCACACAATCTCTTTCTGCCACTTGTGCAAACCAATGCCACGTGCTGATGGCAAAACCTTGCATGGCGCGGCATTCACTGGTACAATCGTAAGGATAGACAAGAGTCGATCATCCATAAGCTTGACCGTTATGCATTGCCATTACTGCTTTATCACTGAACCATGACGAAGGATTCTTCGTCGTTCGTCAAGCACTCTTTTAGCGAGCTTTATGAAACAAGAACTTGTTACCACCCAGATTGCGGCCAACCTAAACGCCGTCCGCCAGCGGATCGAGCAAGCAGCCCAGCGCGCCGGGCGCAACCCGAATGAGATTACGCTGGTCGCCGTCAGCAAGACAAAACCAATGGCGGCCATCCAGGCTGCCTATGCTGCCGGTCAGCGCGATTTTGGCGAGAACCGGCTGGATGAATTGTGGAAAAAAGTCGATCAGGCGCATGCATTGGGCTTAACCGACATCCGCTGGCACATGATCGGTACGATCCAAAGCCGCAAGACCGCCCAGGCCGTCGGTCCATTTGCACTGATCCACTCGGTGGATCGCGAGAAAATTGCCAATTACCTAAGCCGCGACGCTTTAGCCACTGGCAACGTAATGAATATATTGCTAGAAGTCAACGCCAGCGGGGAAAGCACCAAACATGGCTTTAGCCCGCACGAATTGGCGAAAATCGCGCCGACATTGCTTGGGCTATCGGGCATTCGGATACAAGGCTTGATGACGATGGCGCCGCATGCCGAAAACCCGGAAGCAACGCGACCAGTCTTTCAAGCTTTACGCCAGTTGAGCGATCAACTGACAGCGGCTCACGGCCGCGAACAGTGGTCGCAGCTTTCTATGGGCATGACCAACGATTTTGAAATTGCCATCGAAGAGGGTGCCACACTTGTGCGCATCGGCTCAGCCATCTTTGGCGAACGCGATTATGGGACAGAGAACCATGCTGAACGTTAGTAAAATCGCCTTTATCGGCAGCGGTGCGATGGGCGAAGCCATGATCAAGGGGCTGCTGGCGCAACAACTGCTTACGCCAGACCAGATTGTTGCCAGCGACCCAGTGCCAGCTCGGCGCGAATTGGCGCATGCCACCTATGGCATCCAGACCACCGACGACAATCGCGTGGCGGTGCGCGATGCACAAGTTGTGCTGCTCTGTGTGAAGCCCCAGGCCTTTGGATCGGTGGCAGCGTATTTGCGTGGACAGGTTGCGCCAGACGCATTGATCATCAGCATTATGGCTGGTGTCACCTTTCAAACGTTGCAGCAGGGGTTGGAACATGCCCGGATTGTGCGCTCGATGCCCAACACGCCGGCGCAGTTAAATATGGGCGCCACTGTCTGGATCGCCGCACCAGAGGTTAGCGAAGAGCAGCGGCGCCAAACCGAAATTATTCTGGGGGCGCTGGGTGAGCAGATTCGCGCCGAAAAAGAGGATTTTATCGACATGCAGACAGGGCTGGGCGGTTCAGGGCCAGGCTTTGTCCTACTGATCATCGAGGCCATGATCGATGCCGGCGTGCAGATGGGGTTTAGCCGTGCCGATGCGCAAACCATTGTGCTACAGACAATTGCGGGCAGCGTGGCGCTGGTCAAAGAGACGGGCTTACATCCGGCCGAGTTGCGCAATCGCGTTACCAGCCCAGGCGGCACAACAGCCGCCGGTCTTTACGAATTAGAAAAAGCGGGGCTGCGCGCCATTTTAAGTGATGCCATCTTTGCCGCCTATCATCGCAGCCAAGAATTAGGCAGCAAACCGATCTAAGGACGGTAGACAGTAGTCGGTATACAGTAGACAAGGGTAAAGATCGTCAGTATACGATGCCTGGTTCGTCTGTCGTCCTTGGTCGTTCGTCGTTCGTCGTTCGTCTATCATCATTACCACTACAAGAGGATCCATGGGTTCAATTATTTCACTCCTTGCCAGTCTTGTCTCGCTCTATTCGTTCATCATCTTTGTGCGTGTGCTGCTTACGTGGATTCCAGGGTTGGATCCGTACAATCCAATCGTGCAGTTCTTGCACCAGATCACGGATCCAGTGATGGAACCGGCGCGGCGTATCATTCCACCGATTGGCATGATGGATATCTCACCCATCGTAGTCATGGTCGTAATGTCAATCTTGGCGCAAATCCTGCAAGATTTGGCTGGCCAAATGCGCTAGTGGCTGCTTATGTCTCAACCTGACAGTCAAGAAGTTGAAGCTAAATTTATCGAATCTTTTTTCGCTGGCAAATCAGCGCAAGTTGGCGCAGGCGATTGAGCGGATTTGAGCGATAACCGATTATGGATCAAGCAAGCAGACAGACTTGGCCGTCATTTGAACGGTTTGAAGAACTTGTTGAAGAGGCATTGACCGAAATTCCAGCCACGCTGTGGCGTGCGATTGACAATGTGTTTGTCACCGTGGAAGAATGGCCCACGCAGCAGCAGTTGCAAAGCGCCGCGATTGGGCCGGGCAGCCTGCTCTTAGGCTTGTATGAAGGCGTGCCTTTAACGGCGCGCACCCATGCCTATGGGCTGGTACCGCCTGACAAGATCACCATTTTTCGCCGACCGATTTTGCGCGTCTGCCCACCCAATGACGATGCGATTCGTGAACAGGTGCGCCGCACCGTGCTGCATGAAATTGCCCACCATTTTGGCATTAGCGATGCACGGCTGCATGAACTAGGCGCGTATTAATGGCTTGGAAGGTTGGAAGAAGTTTAAAAAGCAGCGATTGAAATCGCGCGCTACACAAACGAAACCCACCTTCGTGGGTTATGCAGTTAACCCACGAAGGTGGGTTTCGTAAATGTTGCTGCGAATTTATTCGCCGTATTGGTGATTGGGTGATTATGCCAGTGCCAATCTCCTAATCACCAGATCTCACAAGGAACAAAAATGGATCGTTTTCGTTTTCACCTTCTCCTGACCTTGCTGCTGGTTGCATTGCTGGCGGGTTGCAACACACCGGAGTTGCCTTCGCTGCCGGATCTGCCGATCGAGGCCCCGGATTTTTCTAATTTGCCCGCCATTCCCGAGGCGCTGCGTAATCTGCCCGGCGTCCTAGAAGATCTGGGTTTGCCCGATTTGAGCCAAATTGCCAATTTGCCCACGCTCGAAGATTTACCAACCTTCCAATCCGCGCCGGGTACTATCACGTATAATGGTCCCACCGAACGCCGTGTCAATATTGGCGAACGCATCCCAGGTACAGATATTGTGCTCACCAGCATCACCGCTAGCAGCGCCGAATTTCAAATTGCCGGCTTACGCAGTCAACGCACAAGCGGCGATTCGCTTGATTTTGACGGCGCCTGGCCCGGGGTTGGCGGATCTACGTATACCCTACGGCTGCGCCTTTATTACATTGGCAGCGATCATGTGCGTGCGGCAGGGGTTCATCAACTAGTGCTTGGCAACATCCAGCCAGTAGCCGACGACAGCCAACCTGGCGGGCTTACGCTTAAATTCCCCTTTACGGTCAATGCCTCCGTTGGCGAAATTATCGCCGGCACCACCTACAGCTATGCAGGCATGGATGACCGCGGCGGCCAGATCAATGGTCTGCCCCAGGGTGACTACCCCTATCGCAAAGTCGGCGACAGCATCGTCTGGGCCGGCCATATCCGCCCCGATTTGGTGGCTGCCTACAACTTGCGTATGCTCTATTACAACGCAGACCAAGCACAGGTAGGCGGTATCGTAACACTAGCTTTACCAGGCCAGTAGGTACAGTGAACAAGAAGCGATACGGAATTAAGCTGTATCCCGTATCCTGTTTCCTATTTCCCTTCCTTTTCAAGCTAAAAAGGCGCGCCGAGGTGCACAATGAGCGAAGCAGACTTTGCAGTAAGCACAATCAGCGAGGGTGGCTACATTGGGGCGTATGATCGGCTCCAAGCAATTCAGGCCGACTATTACAACATTACCGATATCGAGAGTTGGCCGATTGCCGGTTTGCTGGTTCTGATGGATGGTCAGCGCCAGCCAGTGCGGGCGGAGTTGCACCTCTACGAAGATCTGCCGGACGAATTGCGAGACTCTGCCATCCGACAGGGCAGGCTCCTGTTAGAAAATCGCTACTATAGCCCCAGTCCGGTGCCACTGCGTGTGCTCAAGAGTGCCCAGTGGCGTGATACTGTCCAAGTCGAAGCGCTGGGCACAGCCCCCGTAACGATGGAAGCCCAGTGGTTTCGGCGTTATTCAGCGCTCGCCGCGGCGGGCGTAGTCTTGCTCTTGATTGCCTTGATTTGGGCGCTGACGGCGCTCCTGCGCGGCGGGGCAGATACAGCAGAGACGCCGGTTGTACCCACGGCGGTTGTCCAAAGTGGGGAAACGCCAGTGGAGGCAGCGGCGCCGGTCGAAACAACTAGCACAGCACCGCGGCCAGTGGTCGCCCAAGCCAATGGTGCCTATCCACAAACCAACAATCTGCCCACCAGTATCCATGCCCCCATCGATCTAGCGATTGGGCAACGGGTGCGTGTCTTACCCGGCTTGGCGCTTACCTTGCGCAGCGAACCAGGTGCCGAAGCGGGTGAACAGCTTGAATTTTTGAAGGATTCTCAGGAAGCCACGATTGTCAACGGACCAGTCTGGACGGCGGGTGAGACCGACACTATCGTCTGGTGGTTCGTGCGGCTCGATAATGGACTGGAAGCGTGGGCGCCCGCCAATACGAGCCAATTGCCACTTTTGGAGCAAGCGCCCCAGCGTTAACTGCACCCCGATTTGAAAAATCGGGGTACAGATTGATGCAGCAAGGACTCACTGGTACAGATGGGCGTAAATAAGTGGACAGTAGGACAGTGAGTCAGTAGGACAGTGTTCCTACTGACTCACTGTCCTACTGACTCACTGTCCTACTGACTCACTATACAACTATTTACGCCCAAGTGTACTAGTACAATGGCAATCACACAGTTCAACGATTTGAAAAATCGTTATACATGCTTATGCCCCGTTCTTATGCTTTTGGTCACGGTCGCGATATTGGGACGGATAATCAACGATTTTGTCCCATTCATCAGCGGCGGAACGCGCCACCACCGCCACCACTGGCTCGGTATCGCTGATATTAAAGACTTCGTGCGGGACGCCCGGCTCGATGTAGATGAAATCGCCCGCACCATGCTCGACCGCATATTTTAGATCAGGCCCATATTCGTGGCGCACCCGACCTTGCAAAATAAAGAGCATCACCTCAAAACCTTCATGAATATGAGCGTAGGCAATCGCGCCTGGTGGCACGGTCGCCACATTCATCGAGAGGTTCTGGGCGCCGACATTTTTGCCGGATAACCCCGTCTTATAGCGAATGCCATTCCACGCGCGATGATTGTCGCCACCGCCACGCACCCACCACAGTCCTTCATGGTGCTCCACGCCTTGCATAACGGCCTCAGTTGGCTCTGCTGTTTTTTGCGCACTCATTTGATCATCCCCTTATCGATTCAATTGGTTTGATTGGCTATGCCCGATTGTACCACGCGCTCCACACAAGTCAATCCAAGGTGTTAGGCGTGGGCAGGCAAAAGCGTCATCCCAGCGGCGTCTAACACAACACAGATATCTTCACCCTCGACCAGTTGCACTTCAGATTGTTTAGACGGAGCGGGCACTTCAAAGGTTAGCAAACGTGAATGATCACCCGCTGGCGCCACTTGAATCTGGTAATGGTCGCCACGAAACGAGGCGTGCAGCAACTTGCCTTGTAAGACCGGTTGCATTTTATCTGGTGATGGCGTAGCGACGACATTCGCTTGGGGCCGAATGAGCAATGTATATTCACCTGGCATGGCTGGCGCCGGCAGCGCCAATGTACCCAGTGCCGTGTTGACCCTGTCCGGCGTCGTGGCCGGCACTGTCGCCGGCACAAGATTGCGAAAACCCAGAAATGCCGCCACAAAAGCGCTCACCGGTCGATTGTAGACTTCAGCCGGTGCGCCAGTCTGCTCGATGCGCCCCCGGTGCATTACGACGACACGGTCAGCGATGGCAAAGGCTTCTTGCTGGTCATGCGTAACATAGATAGCCGTCATGCCCAAGCGCTTTAAGATGATGCGCAGTTCAGCCATTAGCTCTTCGCGTAAAGCGCGATCCAGGCTACCCAGCGGTTCATCTAACATAAGCAGACGGGGATTGGGCGCTAAGCTGCGCGCCAACGCCACGCGTTGACGTTCACCGCCGCTCAAGGCAAAGATCGAACGGCTGGCGTAACCCGGTAAGTTCACCAGATCCAACATCTCATCTACGCGCTGGGCAATCGCAGCCCTAGATTGACCGGCCATGCGCAGTCCGAAGGCGATATTTTCACCCACAGTACGATGGGGAAAGAGCGCAAATTCCTGAAACATAAAGCCAAAATTGCGTTTGTGCACGGGCATGGCCGCTAGATCATGGCCATTCAGGCGAATGTGACCTTGATCAATCCTTTCCAAACCCGCAATTGCCCGCAACAGTGTTGTCTTACCACAGCCACTTGGCCCCAGTAGACAGACGATCTCGCCCTCGCTAATCGTCAGATTGATCCCAGCCAACGCCAGCGCGTCCGGCGCATACGCCTTATACAGATCGCTAATTTGCAACATAGTTCTAAAATTCGCCAAGTTCTTGGAAGCGAAAACGCTCAATGATGAACAACGCCAAGCCCGTTACGGCCATTAAAATTGTGCTCATTGCCAATGCCTGACCATAGTTGAGTAAACCTGGTCGCCCCAGCGCCTGGTAGATGACGATCGGCATGGTTGGCAAATCGGGACGGGCGACCAGCAGGGTTGCGCCAAATTCGCCCAGGCTGATCGTAAAAGCAAACGTAGCCCCCACCAACGCGGCCCGAAAAAGCAGCGGTGCATCAACCTCGATCCACGTGCGCACGGGTGACGCGCCCAAAACAGCGGCCGCTTCGCGCAGGCGCGGATCCAGAC
>JBBRVA010000078.1:0-15636 GCA_038247295.1 Caldilineales bacterium
AACGGGCTCGTAGCCTTAGGTTTTTCTCAGATTCTGCTGTCATTATAACCGATTTGGTTTCAACAAGGGTTTTTCGTCACCTTCATGATTGTACGAAACTTACATTATCTTAATGTATCGCTCGTTTACAAGGTAAATAGGTAAACAGGTAAATAGGTAAATAGGTAAACAGTTTACCTGTCTACCTACCCTCTATTACATCCGCGCCGGCGTCTCAATTCCCAGCAAATCTAACACCAAGACCAGCACAGCCACCGTGTACTCGGTTAGTGCCAACCAAGACGCCTGTTGCGCCGCATTGGCTTCGCTTAAAATGTGGTGGCTATGATAGAAACGGTTGAAGAGGGCGGCCAGGCTATAGGCGTACTCTGCCAGATAATTGGGCGCGCGTTCGGCATACGTTTGCTGGATCGCATCGGGTAGCTCGGTGAGCTTGAGCAGCAGCGTGCGTTCTGTTTCGTCGCTGGGTAAACTGATCGGGCCGACGGGTAGACCGTGCTCGACTGCTTTCTGCAAGATCGATTTTGCACGCACCGCCGTATAAAGCAGATAGGGGCCGGTGCGTCCCTCAAAGGCCGAGAAGCGGTCCAGATCAAAGATATAGTCGGTGGTGCGATGGTTCATTAGATCGGCATACTTGAGCGTGGCGATGCCAATCTGATGGGCAATCGCTGCCCTTTCCGCTGTGTCGTAGGCCGTGGCGGCTTCGATTTCGGCCAGCCGTTCTTGGGCTTTCTCTTTCACCATCTCGATAAAGCTGTGCATGCGCAATACACCCCCCGCGCGCGTTCTGAAGGGTTTGCCATCTTTGCCGTTCATGGTGCCAAAGGCAATATGCTCCAACCCCACGGTTTGGGGAGCAACGCCGGTTTGATGCGCGGCCCGAAAAACCTGCTCGAAGTGATTGCTCTGGCGTTTATCGACCACGTAGAGGATCAAGGCGGCGTCCAATTCCTCTACCCGCTGCTCAATCGTGGCCAGGTCTGTGGTGCCATAGAGCACTGCGCCGTCGGACTTTACAAGCATCAGCGGCGGGATGGGATGATCATCAGCCGGTAAGGCTACATCTACGATCAGTGCACCTTCACTTTCGTGGGCATAACCGGTGTCGCGCAGGCGTTCGATCAGGGCGGGGATGCGCGCCTGCACATCACTTTCGCCCAGCCATAGTTCAAATTCTACGTTCAGATCCTGGTAATCTTGGCGCAGCGCGACGATCGAAACAGTTAAGAAATGCCGCCACAGAGCGCGGTAGCCAGGCCGCCCGTTTTGTAATTCAAGGGTGGCCTGGCGCGCCGCTTCCATAAAAGCTGGATCTTCCTTGGCGCGCCGGCTGGCCGCGGGGTAAATTTCTTCCAGATCATCGATCGTCACGGGTGATTCGGTTGGATAAGGCGCGCTGTAGGTGGCATCAAAATATGGCAAAGCGGATTGGCGCTGTTGCAATTCGGCGATCACCAGACCCATTGGCAGTCCCCAGTCGCCTAGATGGACGTCGCCTACCACGTCGTGGCCCAGAAAGCGGGCAATCTGCTTGAGGCTTTCGCCGATGATGGCTGGCCGCAAATGGCCGACATGCATCGGTTTTGCAATATTGGCACCGCCGTAATCGACGATGACCTTTTGTGGCATTGGGGTTTGGGGGCAGCCATAGCGCGGATCGGTTGCCATGGCGCGAATCTGTTCCGCTAGAAACACATCGGTTAATGTCAGGTTGATAAAGCCGGGGCCAGCTACGGTTACCGCTTGAAAAATAGCCAGCTTGCTCAGTTGATCCGCCACGCGTTGCGCAATTTGGCGCGGGTTTTGCCCGTATTGTTTGGCGGCGGCCAATGCGCCGTTGGCTTGAAATTGACCCAGGTCGGGACGATTGGAGAGCATAACCGCACCATAAAGGCGATCATAGCCAGCCGCGGCGAAGGCGTTACAGACCAAGGTTGTTAGTTGTTCATGTAGAGAGAGCATAGCTTTATCCAGCGTGACCGTTGCGACCGAGAAGCAACTTTAGCTGGGCGAGTTCTGCCTCGGCGGTCGCAGCACGCGCTTCAGCCTCGACTCGAGCATCCTCTTCCTCATCATCCGTTAGCAGCCGTACACCGGTCAAAGCATCGGTTAAAATCACGGTTGCTGCCGCTTCGTCGAGGGCGAAGTAAACGTTGGTCGTCTGGCTTAGCAAGCGTCCATGCGCATCGAAGGGCATGGGGCGGTATTGCCCCTTCACCAGCCGATAGCCAGTCAGCGTAAGCGCGGGCTGGTGATCGAGGTGGAAAATGATATATTCGGCGATACCGGCGCGTTCGTAAATCTCTACTTTGATATTGTCATCAAACGGATAATTGGGCGAAGAGACCTCGACGACCAAGCATGGCCGGGTCCCCTCGGCAACGATATCGAAACTAGCTCGATCCGCACCCTTGTTTTGCAGATCATGAACCACGGCTACATCTGGTGCCGGGTTTTGCACGCCGGGAATCACCCACAACATTTTTAAATCGCTAAAAACATCGCTAGTGGTGTCCGGCCGATAGCGCTTTTTGAAACGGCGATACAGGGAAACAACCAACATAAAATGGCGGTCGGACTGAACTATGTGATCCCCTACTTGTGGGTCGAGAAAATCGAGCTGGGTCAAAGGCACATAATGGTAGGCCAGGGTTCCATCCGGCTGCGATTCGGCTACTACGCGATAGCCGTAGGCAAAAGGATCCGCGCTAGGCGGGGCGGGATCCACGTCTGTTTCTGCGCCATTACCACTAGTGTAATTTTCCAGCTTCCCCTCGAACTGGGTATCAGTCTTGGCAACCATCAGTCATCTCCTCATCCATACACCGTTTTTAGACAAGAGAGTTGGTGCGAAATAAATTTAACCCTAACCAATCATTAATTGTGAATAATTGTAACTGTTCAGGCTATAAATTACTACAGCGGATTTAGATAGGAACGGATGGTTGGCTATGTTGACAAAATCCGTTTCTATCTAAATCCGCTGTAGTAGGCTGAATAGTTACGAATAATTAATTATTAATGGTTAATTTTTGCCCTCTCGTCGTGAGAGCAATGGATCATAATGAATCATTAATTGTTAATTATTCACAATTAATGATTCATTCCCGTTATTTCGCACTATGTCTAAGGTATTTGGCGCAATTCGACGCAAGCACCCTGTAAACCGGTTGATCGAATTGTACCACAGGGGGAATGGCTAAACAAGACGGCCTGCTTATCCTTGTTCTGGAATAAGCAGGCCGTCGCTTCGTAATGGTTCAGAAGGAACTTATCGGTTTTGAGATTGGGGCCTGGTACGGACTAGCTGCGGGTCAGAAAATAGATCGCAGCGCCACCAACAACCAGATGCATGATCTCCAAAAGTACAACCATCAAGGTTGGCGCCGCCGCCAGTTGCAGCGGCATGACGAACATGAGGATTAATATGATGATGGTCAGAATTGTAAACCAGCGAGCAGGGTTAGCCGTGATGCGGCTGAGAATGGTGTAGCCTAGCGCGCCGATCAGAATGGGTACAACCGACATGAGCAGCACAGTCGGCAGCGTAATCGGCACACCCATCGGGGTGAGCACATCGCTTGGGAAGCCGCCCATAGCCGCGCCGACCACGAACAGGATGGCATTGATCACCGTCGCGACGACGGCGGCGATCAGACCGTTGATCCAGATCGTGCCCAAGGCGGGTTTGGGTTGTGAAATTGCAGTTGTCATCTTTTCTCCTTTTAATTATGTAGACCGATTAGTATAATTGCCCTAAAAATAAACGGCTAAGCCGTCGGGGACGAACACTGTAATAATGTTTTGATCTCGGCCGCCACCACGCGCAATGGCTGCGATTCACGGGCGGTGCGGCTGAGAATCACTGCGCCTTCTAATACCGCATTGATCGTAATCGCTAAGGCTTCGGCGCGGTCGGGCGCAAAACCACCGGCCAACAATTTTTCTTCAAAAGGCTTTTGCATCATTGCATAAGCTGCTTGACAAGTCTGGCGCAAGCGTTCATTGCTGCCCGCCGTCTCCAGGGCAACAGCCGCAATCGGCGCGCCAGCGGAACAGTGTTGCTGTTCGGCATGATCAGCCATTTCCATCATCAGCTGATAGATCGCCTCGATTGCATCAGGGTATCCGGTCAGGCGCTGCCGCACATAGGCACTCATGTGATGAACTTTATACCAGACGGCCTCAGCGGCGAGCTCCTCTTTACCTTCTGGAAAATAGTAATAGAGCGAGCCGCGCGGAGTTTCACTTTCACTGACAATCTGATTCAAGCCGGTGGCGTGATAACCCTGGCGTTCGAACAACTCTGAAGTTTTTTCAATAATCTGTTGCCGTGTTGTGCTCATAAAACTACCTCTTGATGCGATTATACCAACTGGTTAGTATATGTTCTGTGGAAAAGGCTACAATTATCGTAACGATTCAGCCCGGCGGTAAAACTCATGCCTGAATCGTTACCAATTATCGATGTGCCAGTTTTCTACTGGTTTAAACATTTTTGAGAAAGGATCCGATTAATTTTAGTTCGCCAATTTATAGGTATACCCAGATTTCGCAGATAAACACAGATTTTAACATCAAGCACACGGGAGAGGACTTGCACCTGCTTTTCTCTGTGTTCTCTGCATCAACTTTGTGTGCTCTGTGCACTTGGGCTGGACGCGAGCGATTCGCCTACGCGTTCGAACCAAACCGCCATCTCGCCCACGCCGCGGTGTGACCACGCGTAGTAGGGGACAAGGGTGAGCTCTGCGGCACGGATTACGACCACGCCATTCAACAGATCGGGCGCCAGTTCGGCATGCAGCGCGACATCATCGGCCAGCACAGCATCGAGCACATGTCCGCCATTGTCGATGCCTTCGGCACAATAAACGAGCGGTCCACGCTCGACCGCCACCTTGCCCACGTTCGCTTGCACAGCTGAGTGGCTTATCACGCGGCGGATGGGCATCGCCAATTTTAACTCAACGACATCGCCCGCTTGCCACGTGCGCTGGATTTGCGCATAGCCTTGCTTTAGTTCGAGCGTTACTGGTTCGCCATTTACCTGGAGTTCCACAGCGTTGCTGTCATCACCAACATAGTGATAGAGATCACCAGGCACTGGCTGGCCCTGCGCCCAACCTGGAATGCGTAGACGGAGCGTAAAATTCACTGGCTGCTGCGGCTGAAAATTCAATTTGATATCGCCTTGCCAGGGGTAGGACGACTGCTGATCTACCTGCACCTCTGTGCCGGAGATTGTAAAAGTGGCCTGGCTGTCGACATAGAGGTTGACATAAAGGTGGTCATCCGTTTGCGCATAGACATAGCCACCCAGGGAGGGGAAGACGCGTACGACGTTGGTGGGGCAACAAGAGCAGCCAAACCAGGGCATACGCACCATAGAATCGTCGCGGTTAAAGCGGTAGGCGCCGTCAAAGGTTAAGGGATTGACGTAGAAAAAGCGATCGCCGCTAAAGGAGACCCCAGCCAGGAAGCCGTTGTAAAGCGAACGCTCAAGCACATCGATATACTTGGCATCTCCGTGGAGTTGGAAGAGGCGTTGGTTCCAGTAGATATTGGCAATCGCGGCGCAGGTTTCGTTATAAGCCGTTGCATTCGGCAACTCGTAATCTTCGCCAAAAGCCTCGCCTTCGTGACGAGCCCCAATGCCGCCCGTCAGATACATTTTTTTGCTGACGACATTTTCCCAAATGCGATCAATGGCATCGATATAGGCCTGTTCGCCGGTCAAGGCCGCCACATCCGCCATGCCCGTATACATATAGACGGCGCGTACGGCGTGGCCCACCGCTTCGCTCTGCTCAACCACCGGCAGGTGATCTTGCGCATAGTGACCATAAAGTTCGTGGCCATCGGCGCGACCACGTTCGTCTAGCATCGCCTTGGCCAGCTTCAGATAGCGTTCGTCGCCGGTAACATGATAGAGCTTGACCAGGCCAATCTCGATTTCCTGATGGCCTGGCGGGTAACGCAGTTTGTCCGGCCCAAAGAGGCCGTCGATTAGATCCGCGTTCTTGATCGCCACATCTAAGAGCGTGCGTTTGCCGGTAGCCTGATAATAGGCCACGGCGGCTTCGTACAGGTGGCCAACGTTGTAGAATTCGTGGTTGACACGCAGATTCGACCAGCGTGTCAGCCCTTCGCGGTCGGCGCGTAATTTTTCGGGCGTGCCATTGCGCTCGGCAATCGTGCGCGCCGTGTAGAGATAGCCATCCGGCTCCTGCGCGGCGGCGATCTTGTCGATCAGGTCGTCCACATCGTGTTCCAATGCGGGGTCTGGGTGCAGGTGCAGTGCGTAGGCTGCGCCTTCGATTACCTTGAACACATCCGAATCGTTAAAGAAGATGCCCACATGGTCACCGGTTGCGCGCCCGCTGGCCTTATCGAAATTGGCGATCCGGTCGGTCTCTTCGCACTTTTGGAAGTCATAGGGCACGGTGACGGTGCGGTTGGTCTCGATGCGTGGCGACCAAAAGTTATCGTTGATCGTGACGGTGGTGAAAGGGAGATTGGTGATAGGATATTGGGTATGTGTACTCATTCGTTTTCTTTTCGCACTTTTCTTTTTGGATGAGCCGTGTGTCGGTGAAGCAAGAGAGCATGCACTAAGGACAAGGATTGGCTTCGACGCTCGTTAGCGTACTACAAGGGGGTGAGGGTGTCAAGCATGAATTTCTGGTTGGCTTTACCCAATCTAACTAACCAAACTAATCTATAAAATAAAGACCCAAGCCGTAACTTGGGTCTTTGTTTTACGCGTTATTTAGATCACAGATGTGCGGCGTTGGACATCTGGCCATTGGCCTATTGCTCCACGAGTGGCAGATAGATGGTGGTGGCGACATCCATAAAGTCATCGATGGTCACCTCGCTATCGCCTTCAGCCTGGGCTTCGGCAAAGTCAGCGGCGTCACTGGCGGCTTCCGCGGCCTCTACGCTCGTTGCGCCTTCTGAGCCGCCAATCGCGCTAATCGGCGCGCCGGCAGTGCCAAATACGACGGCCAGGCCATCGAGTTGGTTTTCGGCGCCGATCTCCTCGCCATCGAGTAATTTGTGGAAGAAACATTCGGTGGTGTCACCAGATTGAAGCAGGCTGCACCCTTCTAGGTCATTTTTGTCGCCTTTATCTTCGTTGTTACTTTCCACATTAAACTTGCCGCTGATCGTCAGATAGATGTTCTGAATTCCTTGCGTCGGATCGAAGGCGTCGAGCCAAACGCTGCGGATGTCCTCACTGCCTTTGGTGAGCTCTACATCGGAGCCATCAAAGTAGAGCGACCAGGTGCCTGCCGCCTCATTCAGCTTGATCAGGTCTTGATCTTTCGCTTTGAATTCGCCTGTGCTACCCAGCACCTTGGCCGTGCCGATGGTGCTAACAACGAGGCTACCATCTTCGGCGATGCCCAGCGCATCGATGTCTTCCTCGCCTTTGGTCAGACCAACGTCAGCACCTTTCAAGCGCAAGTCAAACGTGCCGCAACCGGCCGGATCGGGGGTGTACTCGATCACATCAGAATCATCTACCTCGCCCAAGCCCTCGATTGTAAACTTGGAACGCAGGGTGAAAATGAGATTACCACCCTCCAAAATCTCGAAATCGTCGAGATTGGCATCGGCAAGACCGCATTCAGAACCGTCAAAGTAGATTGAGAACTCGCTAGTAGCGAGATCATAAGCCACAATGTCTTCGTTTTTGTAGCGGAAATCTTCTTTGTCGTCCTCATCAAACTCAATCTCGTCACTGCTCTTGAAGCCGAGATAGACGACCGCAGGTCTGGGCAGCGTGCCCGATGGTGCTGTGCCGCCATCCTGCGCCCAAGCGCTCCCGCTGGAAGAATCGGCCATCGCCGTAAAGGCCAACGCGGTGAAGGCTAGTGTCACCAACAAGGGTAATAGCGAAAAGCGCAGCCAATGTTTTGACGGGTGCAGAACACCATTTCCTTGTGGCTTTGTACGATTAGACGATGGGTTATTGTTCATGATCTAACTGTATCTCCTTGTATGCATAGATCTAATTTCCGTACGCTGTTTTGTTATCGCTTTGTCGACGATGTCAGCTACGGAGCCAACGAAGATGAAGCTAGGCGACATTTACGATTCGTGATTGGCTATCTTCACGCGTGGTGTGGTTGAGCCTGGACTATGGCCACGCCACGGTTGGTAGGGTTGACTTGATGTTTACAGCTTAGTTTTCTGGTAAGCTTTACGTAGGTGCGTATTGAATTACTCCCTTGGTGTTGAGACCTCCTTTTTAACAGCATGCTGCACAAATTGCCAGTGGCTGGTAGAACAAGAAATCATCCCCCTTTCTGTGTGTTAACGCATCATACGCGGGTAAACCTAGCCAATCAGCCATGTCGTCATCGTGGCTGGCCCAATGCCAGCTGAGCGCGCTCCCCCAGAAAACTTAGCTGATATTACTGTATTAGCCGGTGAACAAAAAATATAAAGTGTATAGAGTTTGTGAAAAATTAAGTATTTTGTAGGGATATGGAATAATATCTAAATACAGATAATTGGCCTTATATAATTTTCGTATTACTCAAGGAAAATAGACTTTTTAGAGAGGGAGAATAAGGATGAAACGAACTTTAGTAGTTATCTATTTACTTACGAATCTCGTGAGCTGCATAAAACAGCTAAGAGTCACACAAACAGCGTAGGATCAACGTAGGCGATGGGGAAGAGAGCAAAATAGCCTACTTTAGGTAGAAAGGCGGAGAATCGTGGGCTGATCGGATGGTTACCGATCTTATCATACGGGGCGGGGGATACACTTGATAATAGGCATTACGGTTTGGGCGCCGGCCGACAAATGCGTCAGCGCGTGCACCCAAACCGTGGCATTCAGGGTTAATTTGTCGTCAACCAGGCTTGGCCACTTTTTTGAAAATTACCGTTGCATTGTGGCCACCAAAGCCAAATGAGTTACTCATTGCTACATCGACGCGGCGCGCCACCGGTTCGCCCAAGCCCAAACGTACGCCGGCTGGCAGCGCTGGGTCCAGATCGCGTGTGTTGATTGTCGGTGGGATCAAGCTGTGGTGGATGGCCAGCACGCAGGTCACGGCCTCAATTGCACCCGCCGCGCCCAGCAGGTGGCCTGTCATCGACTTGGTGGCGCCAATCTGTAGACGCAGTAAATCTTCACCCCACAACCGCTGCATCGCCTTAATCTCGCTGATGTCGCCTACGGGTGTCGATGTGGCATGGGGATTAATATAATCAACCGCGCCTGGTGTCAACCCGGCATCATCCAGGGCGCGGCGCATGCTCAGGTCGGCTCCGGCGCCTTCGGGATGGGCGGCGGTGATGTGATAGGCGTCAGCCGAAATGCCGCCCCCAACCAATTCGGCATAGATCTTCGCCCCGCGGCGCACGGCGTGTGCATACTCTTCCAACAGCAGCGCGGCGGCCCCTTCGCCGATCACAAAGCCATCACGGGCAACATCGAACGGTCGTGATGCCTGGGCGGGCGCGTCATTTTGCGTAGAAAGCGCCTTGGCCGCATTGAAGCCGCCCACACTCGACGGCGTGATCGCAGCTTCCGAGCCACCGGAGATGATGATGTCGGCTTTACCCAGGCGAATCTGATAAAAGGCGTCGATCAGCGCGGCATTGGACGACGCACAGGCCGACACGGTATTGTAATTAACACCGCGCAGCCCATGGCGCAGGGCGATCAAACCCGAACTGGCGTCGAGCAACATTTTGGGGATGTAGAAAGGGCTGAAGCGTGGATCGTGGCCATTGGCGACGTACTCTTCGATCTGTTCTTCAATCGTGGTCATGCCACCCATCGCCGAGGCCCAGATCACGCCAATGTTGTCGCGATTGAGCCTGGACAAATCGACTTCGCCATCACGCAGCGCTTCGTCTACGGCAACCAGGGCATACTGGCAAAAGGGATCGATCCGACGTAGCTCTTTGCGATCCAGAAAGTCCGCTGCGTCAAAGCCTTTGACTTCGCAGGCAAATTGCGTCTTAAAGCGGGCGGCATCGAACCGCGTGATCGGCGCCGCTCCGCTGACTCCTTGTAGCGCGTTAGCCCAATAGGCCGGCGCCGTATTGCCGATCGGCGTCAGCGCGCCCAAGCCGGTGATCACGACTCGTTTTAGTTCCATAATAAAAATTCCTTAGCCGGCAAAAACTTGCAATCACTGTTCACGAACCGCGCCTAACTCATACTCCTGTAAGTGTCTGGCGTTCTTCGCTTAATGGCAATAATTGTAACTATCTTGTCTTGCTCGTCAACGTCGTAAAAAATGCGCCAGCCATCAATTTTGATTTTGTAGATATGGGCGTATTGGTCGCGCAGTGGCTCAGAAGTTGGGGCATAAGCGTCAAATCTTAACTCCAAAATTACCTGCGCAATATCTTTTTGGATGCGTTGTGGTACCTGACGTAATTGTCTTTTTACTTGTGGATATTGCTTAAGTTGATATAGCATCGCCGACCATTGCTTCTAGTTCGACAATGTCAACTTGTTCAAGTTCATTTTGGCCCAGTTCTACTTTCGCTTCGAGTACGTCGACCCGATCACGCAGATCATCCAACTCGCGCATAACGGCATTCCAGGCATCTGGCGTCATGAGCACCGCTGCCACTTTACTACGCTGCAAGAGCAATACTGGGCCACTTGTTAATTGTTTCAATACTTTGTCATAGTTATTGCGCAGTCCAGAGACAGACTCAGTTTGAATAATATGCATCATTCTACTCCACAAATACGCATTACTTGTACAGCCAATTGCTAAGTATACCCGAACAGGTAATGATTTGTCAACCATGCCTGTTTGAATTCTCTGGTTCAAAGGTTCCCCACACCATCATTGCCTTTTTTAACAATGCTTTATACTGCTGGCGCGGGATTTGCACGGCTCCAAAGCGGCGCAAATGCTCGGTCATAAATTGTACATCATGCAGCAAAAAACCACCTTTTCGTAACTGTTCTACGAGATAAACCAACGCGATCTTACTAGCATCGGAGGTGCGACTGAACATGCTCTCACCGGCAAATAAGCCACCAATCGCCACACCATAGAGGCCACCGACGAGTTGATTATCGATCCAGGTTTCGACGCTGTGGGCAAAGCCCAATTCGTGTAGTTCGGTGTAGGCATCAATAATGTCGGCTGTGATCCAAGTCTGTTCGCGCTTTGGGCCGGGTTCGGCACAGGCGGTCATCACGGCGCGAAAGGCTGAGTTAAATCGCACCTCAAAGCCGCCCCGTCCAATGCGCTGCACGAGCGAACGCGGCGCGTGAAAGGTATCCAGCGGCAGGATTGTGCGCGGATCTGGGTCGTACCAAGCGATTTCGCCGCTTGTGTCGCCCATCGGAAAAACGCCTTGACTGTAAGCACTGAGTAGGAGCGAGGCGGTTAGTTTCATGGTGGTTGGGGGAACCTAGAACAGGAAACAGGAAGTGGGATCCAGGAACGCGTCGGTTCCTGGATCCCACCCCTATTCCAAAATCACCGTTGGCCCGACCGGATAGCCACCTAACGTTTCGCCGTAGAGCGCAAAACCGGAGTGGTATTCGGCATTTTCTGGGATGGTGAAACGAATGCGCATTATCGTGCTCATAAATTGGCTCGCTCCTGAGAGCGGGTCTCTTCTAACAATTGCTGCACCTGGACGGGTTGGCCAGTCTGGCTGCTCTTGATCGCGGCAAAGATCAGCGCCATCGACTGCAAGTTGGCTTCGATGTTCGTCTCCATCGCCGGTCCACCGTCCAGCCAGAGCACAAATTGTTCGACCAGCCAGGTGTTCATCCACTTGCGTTGTTCGAGCGGCGTAATCGTTTCGCCCTCCCCCTCGCGTTTATAGATGCGTCCACCCGTATAGGCGTGGCGCTCAACCCGCCGCCGATCCATGATCAATGTGGCGTTTTCGCATTCGGCACGCACATATTCCTGCGCCCAGCCGTTGAGACCGACGGCGTTAGTCTTGGCGCCTTCATAGGTGGCGCGCACACCGTTGGCGAAGTGCATTGTCACCAACCCCTGTGAATCACCACCATACTCGCCCCAGGGTGGATTCCAGGTTTGCGCATAGATCGTGTCACACTTCGCCCCGGCCAAGTCGGCCAGAATGTCGAGGTGATGGACCGAGCCTTCGATCATCAGCGCGTCCTTCATCGTATGCCGAAAGGCCGCGCCCCAGTCGCCAAAGTTGCGCATGTTGCAGGTGAAGCGACAAACTAGATAGTCAAGCGCGCCGTTACGACCCGAGCGTAACTCCTGACGCAACGTAGTTTTGTCTTGATCAAAGCGGTGGCTCATCGTCACACCCATCTTCTTGCCCGCGCGTTGCACTTTTTCCGCAATGCGCACCGCCCCTTCTAGCGTGTCAGCGATCGGCTTTTCGGAAAGAATGTGCATATCGTGCGCTAATGCCATATCGACCACGGCTTCGTGATAGGCGGGGGGCGTGACAATCACACAAAAGTCGGCCGGATTTTCGTCGAAGGCGCGCACCATGTCCGTGTAGCACTTTTCGGCGGGCACACCCAGATGATCTTGCGCGTTCTTTAGAAATTCGGGCTTGACATCGACCGCCGCCACCACTTCCAGCAAGCCATCTTGTATGTTAGGGGGTAGAAAACGTTCGCACCAGGCGCGACCCTGGCCACCGGTGCCAACCAGAATTACTTTGTAAACCATGATTCGTCCTCGAATGATTGGGCTTTGATAGGATGACAGGATGAAGGGATGACAGGATGACGCCGACCTGTGGTCGGACGATGACACTGTGGTGTCCCTTTGTCATCTTGTCATCTTGTCATTCTGTCATCCGTCTATTTATGCTACCGCAGAAAATGTAAAGATCGTCGTTCGCGCAAATTGTTCGCCTGGTTCCAGCACGGTGGATGGGAAATGGGGCTGGTTGGGCGAGTCGGGAAAATGTTGCGTTTCCAGACAGAAGGCGAAGCGCTTGTTGTAGGCCACGCCACCTTTGCCAATCCCATGTTCTAGAAAGTTGCCGGTGTAGAATTGCACGCCCGGTTGGGTGGTATGAACCGTTAGGCGGCGCCCGCTGCTTGGTTCGTCAACGATGGCGGCCAGGCCGAGTACGCCATCCGGATCGTTGAGCACCCAGTTGTGATCGTAGCCCAGGCCAAGTTGCAACTGTTCGTCGGGCTGATCGATTCTAGCCCCAATCGACGTTGGCTGCGTAAAATCCATTGGCGTACCCTGAACAGGGCGCAACTCACCAGTGACCATGAATTCCGCATCAATCGGTGTGAAGTGGTCGGCATTCAGTTGCACAACATGTGCTAGCACAGGGCCTGCGCCGGCCAGGTTGAAGTAAGAATGATTGGTCAGGTTGAGCACGGTCGTCTGATCGGTGGTGGCGGCATAGTCGAGGCGTAGCTCATTTTGATTGTTTAGCGTATACGTGACTTCACTGGTCAAATTGCCCGGATAGCCTTCTTCACCGGCCGGGCTGACATAGGTCAACTTGACGCCGACCCCTGTGTCACCCTGGAAGGTGGTTGCCTGCCAGACAACTTTATCAAAGCCGCGCAGCCCACCGTGCAAATGGTTGCGGCCATTGTTTTGCACCAGGTGGTAAACTTTGCCATCAAGCGTAAAAGTCCCGTACGCAATCCGATTCGCATAGCGACCGCAAAGCGCACCAAAGAACGGGTTATGGTCGATATATTCGGCCAGCGTGTCAAAACCCAGCACAATGTCACCAGGGTTGCCAGCGCGATCGGGCGTTAAGATCCCGGTGATGATACCGCCGTAATTGGTAAGCTTTACCATGATATCGTTGTCGTTCGTCAACGTGAAAAGGTCTACGGCGCTGCCAGCTTGGGTTTGACCGAAAGGTTGTTTCGTAATGTCCATATAGGTTTCACCATAATATATGCGAAGGGATAAATCAAATTGAATAACCCGCCCAACGTTACTGCGTCCACAAGCGCACAAAAACAATTCCTTCTGCTGCGAAGGTGGCGACAATATGATTGCTTTCTTTGCCCTGAAAAATCTGGGGTTCAGATGTAATCGACCAGGCGGGGTCTGTCGGCAACAGGGCATGTGCCCACGCTAGATCTACGCCCTCGGCTGACAGCCACGTGTTGACCCCGGGAGAAAAGGCGGTGAAATGGCGCCACGTAGGCCACTAGCCGACGCGCAAAATACCCCGCCAGGTATCGGTTGATGCCTGGCGGGGTAAGTTCTATTTCCCTTGGGCTTTTTTCCATTCCTCGTATTCGGCACGGGCCTCTTCCGTGAGCGGATAGTATTTGCGCAGATCGCCACCTTCGGCCAGGCGGATGCGCGAAAATTCTTCCCATTCGTGATGCTCACTCGCCTTTTTCAATAATTCTGATGCCAGGGCCACGGGGACAACGACGACCCCGTCATCGTCGGCTACAATGATGTCGCCGGGCACGACGAGCACATTGTTGCAGGCAATCGGCGTGTTGACGGCAAAGGGCATCAAGTTGGTCTGGGTATGGAAATTAGGCGTTACGCCCTGCAGCCAGAGCCCGACCCCCACGTCTTTGCAGTGCGGATAATCGCGGATGCAGCCGTTGATCACCACGCCGATCCCGCCGCGCCCCTTGAAATAGGTGAGCATCATCTCGCCAAAGATGCCGCTGCCCATGTCGCCACGGGCGTCAACCACAACGATGTCACCCGGTTGCGTATGGTATAGGCAGTGGCGATGCAGTTGTCGTTCTGGATCGACATATTCGTCGGCGCCATACAAATCTTCGCGCTTGGGCATAAATTGTAGGGTCAACGCAGGGCCGACAATGCTTTTGCCTTTTGTCCAGGCCACGGGGCCATGAATATTGGCGTCACGAATGCCCAGGCGATAGAGTTCGCCGGCCGCGGTGGCACTGCCAATCTGGGCTAGACCATCGATAATTTCTTTAGAAGGACGTTGGATATCTGGTGTTTGAATCATTTTCTTTGCTCCTTGATATTTTTGGGGAAATTTTATTTTTAACTACTCAATGCAGCTTCGGCTAAAACTAACAAAGCTGTATACACGGATAGGAAAAACACGGATATTTTTAGTTCTTTCTATCCGTGTTTTTCCTATCCGTGTATACTAAAAATTTGCTCAACTGGTTACCGTCTGTTTTGCGCTCATACCGGCATTGTCCGTCTGCTGTGGGCGCGGCCAATGCGGGCGGTCTCCTCGCGATGGCCGGCGATTACGCGGGCGCCGGCATCGATCTTGGCCTTGATATCTTCGGGGCTAGCGCTCTCTAGAAAGGCGATCTTGTTGGCCAGACAAGCCGCCTGCACCCGTTGCCGCACTGCCTCCATCTCGGGTGGCATTGGTTGTGGCAAGCGAAAATAACCAAGTGATAGGCTCAGATCGCCCGGTCCCATCTCCGCAAAGCCGATGCCGGGTACGCTGAGCATCGCTTCGATCTGGGGGATGGCGGCCGCCGACTCGATCTTGATCCCGAGCAGGAGTTCACCGTCCGGGTTCAGTGGCCAGGGATCCGCTCGGCGCAGATAGCTGTCGCGATCCAAGCCCCACACTGGGGCTGCCGAAGGCTCGGAACCGACGCCACGGCGTCCCTCCTCCAATCCTGCGCCGACGCCGATGCGGTTGATCGGGTAGCGGCAGGCTTCAACAAAGGCCGCC
>JBBRVA010000079.1:0-15540 GCA_038247295.1 Caldilineales bacterium
GGTCGACACGTTCCGGCGAAAAAGCTAGGAAGAAATCCTGGCCTACTTGCAGCGCCTGCCCGTTGGCTTCCATGCGCGGCAACATGACTTCGGTGGTTGTGCCGGGGTAGGTCGTGGATTCTAACACAACGACCATGCCAGGATGCAAATAGCGCGCAATCGCTTCGGTTGCCGTGACAATGAACGAGATATCGGGGTCGCCGGTTTTGTTAAGCGGGGTCGGGACACAGATCGAAACGGCGTCGCACTCGGCTAGCACGGCGTAATCCGTCGTGGCGGCAAGGCGACCAAGTGCCGCATTGTGGCCGTGCCGTGGCGTACTACTGAGCGCAGTGGACGCACTCTGTTCTGTGCCTTCGCTGGTCAAAGCGCCAACTTGTTCGGTCTCCGGCAGTGACACCAGGGCTGCCACTTCGGCGGATGGAATATCTTCGATGTAGGATTCACCGCGGTTGATGGCATCCACCTTGCGCGCATCCAGATCGATCCCTGTGACCTGATAGCCGGCCTGGGCAAAACTAACGGCAAGGGGCAAGCCGACATAGCCCAAGCCAATCACGGCTACATGGGCGTTACGATTTTGAAATTTAGTAATTAATGTCTCTTTCACAGTGAACCTCGGTTAAAAGTAGGAGGCGGAAGTAGGTTTATTCAATATCCTTACTTCCGCCTCAATCAACGGTAGAGTATAAATAGTTTGTATTGTCTACAAATTTCATCTGAAATTCAGTACTCAATCATACTCATTCTTACTTGATTTATAGCTGAATAATTCCACGCCGGACTAAATCTTCGATGATCTGATTAACAATCTCTTCCGTACTTTGCACATCGGTCTCAACCAAAATTTCTGGCTGGGTCGGCTCTTCATAGGGCGATGATATGCCGGTGAACTCTTTGATCTCACCGCGCAGCGCTTTGGCATACAACCCTTTGGGGTCGCGCCGTTTGACTACTTCCAGATCGCACTTGACATACACCTCTAAGAAACGACTTTCGGGCAACAGCGAGCGGGCAAAGGCGCGATCTGCCGCGAATGGCGAAATAAAGGTACACAAGACCAGATTGCCATGCTCGAAGGCTAAACGGGCCACTTCGGCCACACGACGAATATTTTCCTTGCGGTCGATGTCCGAAAAGCCCAGATCGCCGTTCAGGCCATGACGCACGTTATCGCCGTCCAAATAGAAAGTGTGCCCACCCATTTCAAAAAGGCGCTTCTCCAACAAGCGCGCCACGGTAGACTTGCCCGAACCGGAAAGACCGGTAAACCAGAGCACCGTGGCATTGTGGCCCTTTTGGCGTTCGCGCAGCTCGCGCGTAATCTGGCTGCTTTCCCACACCACATTGGTCGATGTCTTGCGCGCCGCCGGTTGCGTAATCACTTCATCCAACTCGCGCGCGCGGCGCCGGATCATACCCGCCGCCAGCGTGGCATTGGTTACGGGGTCGATCAAGATAAAGCTGCCGGTGTTGCGGTTAAGCTGGTAGGCATCAAAGAAGAGCGGCTGTGTGGTCGTGATCTTCACCCGCCCAATCTCATTGAGCTGCAATGTTTTGACACTTTCCCGATGCAACGTATCCACATCAATCCGGTAGTTGATCTCGTTGATAAATGCGCGCACTTGGTGTGTTGTATGCTGAAGAATATAGGCACCTTTGGGATTCAGCGGCTCTTCATTCATCCAGCAAATGATGCATTCCAACTGGTTGGCGACCTGGGGCAGATTATGCCGGCGCACGATCATATCACCGCGGCTGACGTCGATCTCATCGGTGAGGGTCAGAATCACAGAGTCGCCGGCGGCGGCTTCGGCCAAGTTGCTGCCATAGGTTGTAATCGACTGAACGTAGCTAGTGCGCCCCGAAGGCAAGACCACAATTTCCTCGCCTGGCACAATACTGCCAGAGGCAATCTGTCCGGCAAAACCACGGAAATCCTGGTGGGGACGGATGACCAATTGCACAGGGAAGCGGAAATCGACCAAATTGCGGCTGGCGCCAATGTTGACATTTTCCAGATGATGGAGCAAGGTCGGGCCTTCATACCAGGCCATATTCGCACTTTTGTGGACTACGTTGTCGCCGGCCAGCGCCGAAATCGGGATAAAGGTCAAATCATGAATCGAAAGCTTGCTGGCGAATTCGGTATAATCATCAACGATGCGGTCATACGTTGCCTGGTCATAATCAACCAAGTCCATCTTGTTGACAGCGACCAGGATGTGCGGAATCTGCAGCAGTGAAGCCAGAAAGCCATGTCGTTTGGATTGGGTGAGCACACCTTTGCGTGCATCGATCAGTACAATCGCCAATTCTGCCGTCGATGCGCCGGTGACCATGTTGCGCGTATATTGAATGTGGCCGGGCGTGTCGGCAATAATAAATTTACGCTTGGGTGTGGCGAAATAGCGGTAAGCCACATCAATGGTGATGCCCTGCTCACGTTCTGCGCGCAGACCGTCGGTCAGCAGCGCCAGATCCACATAGGCGTCGCCGCGCTGACGGCTGGCGCGCTCGACCGCTTCTAGTTGATCTTCAAAGATCGACTTTGTGTCATAGAGTAGCCGGCCGATCAGGGTACTTTTGCCATCGTCGACACTGCCCGCAGTTGAAAAGCGCAGCAAGTCCATCGCAAGATAGCCGTCGTCGGTCGGAGCTTCTTTTGTAATCGTTTCTGTCAGCATCGTATCCATCGCCTAGAATTACGATTGACGATTGACGATTTTTGATTTACGAAAGCGGGTGCCCCCTGGGCGCGTTGGCGATACAGCTTCGTAAATCAAAAATCGTCAATCGTCAATCAAAAATATCCTTGTTTTTTCCGATCTTCCATCGCCGCTTCCGACCGTCGATCATCGGCGCGACCGCCGCGTTCGGTCACGCGGGCCGAGGCTACCTCTTGGATCACATCATCTAGCGTGGCGGCGGACGACTCAACCGCCCCCGTACATGAGATATCGCCAATCGTGCGGAAGCGCACCTGGCGGATCTCCGTCTGCTCATGCGGCAATGGCGTAATGATGTTGGGGAAAGTGGCCATCCACATGCCTTCGCGCATCAGCACCTCGCGGCGGTGCGCAAAATAGAGTGACGGTAGGGGAATATTCTCCAAGCGCACATATTGCCAGATGTCCATTTCCGTCCAATTGCTCAACGGAAAAATCCGAAATTGTTCTTTGCCATTTTTGCGGCCGTTGAATAAATTCCACAGTTCGGGCCGCTGGTTTTTGGGATCCCACTGGCTGAATTCATCGCGATGCGAAAAGAAACGCTCTTTGGCGCGCGCTTTTTCTTCATCACGGCGGGCGCCACCCAAGGCGGCCTCGAATTTAAACTCGGCCATGGCGTCGAGCAAGGTGACCGTTTGTAAGCCATTGCGGCTGGGGTTGTGGCCCTTTTCCTCGCTGGCACGACCCTGGTCGATCGAATCTTGCACAGAGCGTACAATCAATTCGACTTCTAACTCGCGCATGAGGGCATCGCGAAAGGTTAAGGTTTCGGGAAAATTATGCCCGGTATCGATATGCAAAAGTGGAAAAGGCAGCTTGCCTGGATAGAAAGCCCGCCGCGCCAGATGCGACATGACAATCGAATCTTTGCCGCCAGAGAAAAGCAGAACCGGCCGGGTAAACTGGGCCGCTACTTCGCGGATCACGAAAATGGCTTCGGACTCCAGTTGCTTTAAATGTGAGCGAGCGTATGAAGACATAACAACCTGAATGGGTGAAGTAAAGGATTGAAACCTATTATAGCACAATTGTAAACGCGTAAGCCTCTACAAAACTTACTAAATGCTTACGGAATAAATCAAAAACTATTTGCTGTTGGTATGAGCAAACTGCTGCTCGTAGACATCCCAATGCTTTTGAAAAACGGTTGGCGCAACCGTATAGAGCATCTTTAATGCCTGTTGGCCCATCGCTCGAATTTCCCACTGCGCAGCTTTGTCGACGGCACGCAGCCAGAAGAAGTGGCTCCAGGCGGCATAATTCATCGAGGTGACGATGCGTGTCTCGGCGGCGTTGGGTAGGAGAAAACGCGCATCTTCTTTACGAATACCGAGTTCACGTAAATTGGCATAGGTTTGTGCCGCGAGTTCAACCGCGTCGATGTAGACCGAGAATTCCTTAGGGCCAAATTTAGGTGGCACGATCACTTGAAATTCTTGCCCCCATACCAAAGCCTGTTGCTGAAAAGCAGCGGCAACTTTTTCGCTCCAGGCAATGGCTTTGGCGGCCTTGGCTGGATGTGCATACCGATAATCTATGCCTTCGTACAACCACTCTAAAATCTGAGGGACCTGATGTTTACCATTAAACTGTAGCTGGTAGCAATTTGCGCTTTCCTGTTGACTCACTGCGTTGCGAGGTTCTTTGATCAAAGCTGCGCAGATATGATCTCGGATCCATGCTAACACAGCCTCGGTGCCCGTGAAGGCAATCGTAGGATTGTCAGGATGTCGACCAATGTGCCCATCACCTTCCAAATAGCCTAAAATGAAGTGCTTGATCAGGTTATTATCTAATTTCGGTGGCTGCAAGGTAAGGCTTTTGGCCGGTGTCACGCCATGGTTGACCAGCGCGTTTGCCAATATTTTTCCTGGAATTGACAAGCGAGCAGAAGCTTCACGTCCACCCGAAACCACATGCCCACCCCATAATTTGCCTAGCCGGCCAAGCCATTCGCGATAATCGGCATGTTGGGCAATGCTCGCATGAAGAATCTCACCTTCTTTTTGGGCAACATTACCATCAGCGTAGATCAAACCCAAGATTTGAGCTTTTAAGGGGGTATCAATTGCATCAAAAAAGTCTGTCTGGATATGTAATGAGCGCGATGCTTGGCGATCGCGGATTTGCCCGCCATTGTGCAGGACGATACTACGAATAGTTGTCGGATCTACATCATACGCTTCTGCCATTGCTTCGCAAGAAAACTCCTGGGCATAGACTTCCGTGATAAAGCGCTCTTGATCTAAAGTAAAACAACTCAATCCGTGGCGTTTTTGTTCTTTAGGCTTGGGTAGCAAAGGCACACTAGGCGCTAAGTTGGATGGTACGGTATCATACTTACAATAGCGTTGCGATTCCTGGCTGAAGCTGGCCAGCCGATGGCGCACCAATTGATGGGTGCAGGTACGACTGATGCCTTCAAATAAAAATACGGCTGCACCATGCTGCAGCAAAACCTCTGGATCGTCTGTGATTGGCTGCGTGAAACCTAATAAAGTAACACGCATGGGGCCGTCTTGGACGGGTGACAATAAATGTAGATTGGACATTGCAGACTGTGGAAGCTTGAGTTGCCCCGTATCTAGTGGCAATCTTTGCGCTTGCTCGGAATTGAATTCCGCAAAGACGGCCGGCGCAATCTGCTGCATAATCGGTAATGCGTTGAGCGCAATGCCACGGCGGAAGAAATCCAGCCAGACACGAATATTGCCACTGACAATCCATTCACCATTGCCTACTTCACTTACCTCGCAGTGACGATTTACCATGCGCCAGCGCAACGGTTCATCGCTGCCAATGATCCGAATGGTGATGACGATATGTTCAATAATATCTTCATGCCCTTCGCGCACCCGTGCGGTAATAAACCCTGGCGCGGTGCCCATGCGCTCTGTGCTGCGATAACAGACACGCCCTGCATATTCAATGATGCTTTCCGCGTAGGTACCCTTACCTTGCCAGAGGCGGGCAAGGTCGCTAAAACCGTCCACGCTTTCCGGCGTCAGGGCTGGGTTGCGCTGAGTATAAGCGAGTAATTCGACCAGCATACAAAGCTCCAAAAAATCAGCTCACGCCAAGCGGGTAGCCGTTGGGTGAAGACTGCAAAAATAGCTAAAACAACGACATATAAGATTAACATAAACAGGCTTGATCTGAATAATTTAGGCCCGACAAGGATACCAAAAGCTACGCCGAGAATCTGGATCAATCGCTTTGGCCGTGGTAAAATAATCAGCGAGGAATCCCTATCGTACTGTTCCACTTTTTACCTGATCAAGTGGCCCACTTCCAGAAATAGAGGCCGATTTGGCGCCGATCATTCAAGTTGAACATCTGTATCACACCTATCAATCTGAAACCACCCAGGCGATACCCGCCCTACGCGATGTCAATCTGACGATTGATAAAGGTGAATATGTGGCAATTTTGGGCCACAATGGCTCGGGCAAATCGACATTGGCCCGCCATCTGAATGCGCTGCTGCTGCCTACGCAGGGGGATGTGCGGGTCAAGACGTGGAACACCAAAGATCGGGCGCACACGTTAGACATTCGTAGCACGGTGGGCATGGTCTTCCAAACGCCGGACAACCAGATTGTGGCGACGATTGTGGAAGAAGATGTGGCCTTTGGGCCGGAAAATCTGGGTGTGCCGCGTCCCGAATTGGTGCGCCGTGTCGATTGGGCGTTGGATCAGGTTGACATGCTGCCGTTTCGCCAGCGCGCCCCGCACTCGCTTTCTGGCGGCCAGAAGCAACGGATTTGTATTGCCGGCATTCTCGCCATGCAGCCAGAGGTGTTGGTGTTGGACGAAGCAACCGCCATGCTCGATCCGCTGGGGCGCAAAGAAGTGCTGGCAATTGCGCAGCGCTTGAACCAAGACCAAGGCGTTACAGTGGTCGCCATCACCCATTTTATGCACGAGGCGCTGCAAGCCGATCGCGTGATCGTAATGGCCGACGGTCAAATTGTGCTGGAAGGTACACCGCGCGCGCTTTTTCAACAGGTCGATAAATTACGCGCCCTGCATTTAGATGTGCCGCCAGTGACAGAGCTGGCGATTGCACTCCACCAACGACTACCTGATTTCCCCTCCGACATTTTAAGCGTAGAGGAATTGGTGGCCGCGGTGCGCCAGAACGTTGTGATGGACGTGCACGCCACGTCGCACGCCGCCGTAACCGTGGCAGAACAGAAGCCACAGACGCAGCCGCCAGAGGAGCTGCCGGCTGTTCTCCACACGCCGCAGCCGCTGATTGTCATCCAACATTTGGCTCATGATTATATGCGCGATACGCCGCTGGCGGTGAAGGCCCTCCACGATATCAATCTGGAAATCCAGCAAGGTGAAATCGTCGGTATTATCGGCCACACGGGGTCGGGCAAATCGACGGTGGTGCAACACTTCAATGGCTTGTTGCAACCGCATGCAGGGCAGGTAACCGTACTAGGTGAGAAGATGGGCCGCCCCGACGTTGATCTGCGCGCCATTCGTCGCCGCGTCGGGCTGGTCTTTCAATTTCCCGAAGCGCAACTGTTCGAGCGTTTTGTCGGCGATGATATTGCCTATGGCCCGCGCAATCTCAAGCTGAACCGCGAAGAAGTGCGCGCCCGCGTGCGCAAGGCTATGGCCGCGGTTGGCTTAGGCTTTGAGGAATTCAAAGATCGACTCACCTTTAAATTGAGCGGTGGCCAAATGCGACGGGTGGCGCTGGCTGGTGTGTTGGCTCTCGAACCAGAAGTATTGGTCTTAGACGAGCCAACCGCTGGTCTCGATCCAGAAGGTCGCCGCCAATTGCTGGATCATATCCTTGCCTTGCACGAACAAGGCGTCACCTTGGTGATGATTTCGCATAACATGGATGAATTGGCGGCGATTTGTCATCGGCTTTATGTCATTGCAGAAGGGCACACTGTAATGGCGGGAAATCCTGCCCACGTATTTGGACGGCCAGACCAATTGCGCGCCCTGGGTCTAGATGTGCCTACGATTACGGCCGTGATCAACGCACTGATCGCGGCTAATCTGCTTGAACCAGGTGCGACAGTCTATACAGTTGAACAAGCCGTTACACGCTTGATCCAACGTTTGGGCCGGGTAGATGGCAGCTAAACGATTGTTGGCGATCAATCTTATTGTTTAAGGCCTGCTTGTTCCACAATGCGCGGCCAGTGGGTGTAAACTAAGCGCAATCTTGCATATCTATGGCCGTGCTCAGTATAGCAATAGTAGGAAAGCGGTGATTGTACAAGATTTACTTCTGTGTTACAATGAGCAGCGTGCCGCAACTTTACCTATACAAGTATATTGGGTGATAATTCTTTCCGCAGGTTCATCAAATTAAGATCCAGCGATCGAGCTTGAAGAATAAAGTTTCGGTATTGGCCAGGCGCTACTCCTAATTGCCCGCAAAATGCGCCTGATCACTGGCCGTCGTTCGTGTCTTATCCACTTGGTTGATCCCACGCTTTTTATTAAGACGCATGTTTGTAGATTGTAAAAACAAGGCTCATCTATGAAAAGTGCGAAAACCGATGTTTTATAGCAAACAAAATATTGCGTTTTCACACTTTCGGCTGATGAGCGAAAAACAATTGTAAAAATCAAATTTCAAACGGAGGTTTCACTAGCCATGAAAAGAGGAGACATTTCCATGCAGAGTAAACGTTTGGTATTGCTGATGGGGCTGCTACTTGTGGCCCTGGTCGCGCTGGCCGGCTGCGGTCCACGCGCCAATGGCGGCGAAATGGCAGCAAGCAGCAACCCTGAGGAACTGGTGGTCGATTTGCCCGCCATCTACATTGATTTTGATACCGATGGCAATCCTAGCATTGGGGGCACCCCGGTTGCCGACCTGGGCGCACTGGCCGGTCAAGATCTCTCGACCCTCAAGATCGACCCGCAATGGATTCAGTACCTCACCGCCACCAACATTCAACACATCCACCTCAACAATACACCAGAAGGTATGATTATTCTGGTTAATGGTGAACCAATTCCTTCGTTGGGGTGGGATGGTGAATCGCTCACCGATACTGGCGCCGCGTTGGCGATGTTAACCCCTGGTGTGCCACCCGTTCTGGAAAAAGTTTTGCCCCTGCTTAGCAGTTTGGGCATCGGCGCCGTGATCCGTTTCCCCGTGACCGAAGGTGCCGCATTAGTGCCGTTGGTCGTCGAAGGTGATAACTCGGCGGCGGCTGTCTCACGGGCCGCCCAAGAAGAATATCTGGCCTCTGTCGGCACGCCACCGCAGATTCGCCTGACCGTCAACTATGATGCCACTGGCACATGGACGGTAGAAGGCATGAATGCAGAGGAATGGCAGGCAGCAGTCCCGAACTTCAATTGGCGCCAGTTGAATCTGCCCCGCGAATTGATCCAAAGCGCCAGCAGTGCTGGGATCGATATGGTGAATTTGGCCACAAACCAAGAGGGGATTTTTATTGCGATCAATGGCAACACATTACCCCACATCACCTGGGGCAATGGTGAGGTTAATCATGTGATTGATTTGGCCGTGCAAATGGGTCTACTCCAAATGTTGCCAGGCGGTTCAGGCCCCAATATGCCAGCTATGCTCGATACAGTCAAGAGCCTGCTACCCGCGGTTCAGACATCAGACGTCAACCTGACCGTGAACTTCCCGTAAGTTGATCTGGTATTCAATCTAATTGAAAATCGCTCAGCAAAGAAAAGTGGGCAAACGCTATATTTTGCCGCTGGCGAAACATTGCTTTGCCTACTTTTCTTTGCTGAGCCTTGAAAATAAATAGGGCCAAGCAAAGAGGTTCAACGTTGCTTGGCCCTATTTTGATTTCTTGTCCAAAAGAGAGGTCATTTTTTATGTCATATGTGGTATAATTGTACTGTATCCTACTAATCAAATCGCTGCGGCCCTCACTATCTCATATCGCTACAGGTAGAATGCCACCATGCGTAATCTCTTCAACACATTACGTGCGCGCTTCCTCATCGCATTTATCATTGCCAGCACTGTCCCATTAGCCGTGATTGGGCTGATCTTGGTTAACATTGCCGGCCGGGCACTGAATGATCAGTCGATGCATGAGTTGTCGGGCTTAGCTAGCGGTGCAAGCCAGGAATTAGATACTTTTATCAACGAGATGTTGACAGATGGACGCGCAATCGCCTCTCTGCCCGATATGGCGAGCATGGACTCGGTGCGTCAACAGAGCGCAATGGAAAGCTTATTCGGTCATTATCACCGTTATGCCCAATTTGGTGTGGCAGACCCAGTTTCTGGACAATTGTTGGTTACTGTACCGCCGATCAAACAGGTATCGATTGCCCATGTCCAATCCTATCAATCTGCTGCCAAGGGCCAACAAGGCTGGGTGATCGCTCCTACATTGGCCGGCGACAAACTAATTCTGCACATCCACACACCGATTACGAATACCACAGGTCTGGTGGTGGGTGTTTTTGGTAGCCCTGTGCCCCTGCCCAATCTGGCTGCCATCCTGCGTGAGCGTTGTATTGGCGAAGGCAATGCCTTGCTGTTGGACGAAAATGGTCACGCCTTTGTGCAGGCCAAAGAAGATCCAGTTGATCACGATCTAGACTACACCACATTATTAGGTTTAGCTGGTAGCCAGCTACCAGCCACCCCCGGAACAGCAACTTATACCATAAATGGCGTAGAACGTATCGCCAGTTTTGCGCCTGTGCCCAACTATCGCTGGACCGTTGTCGTGGATCGCCCGGTAGCTGAAGCTCTGGCGCCAGCGATTAATGCCCGCAATCTGGCGATTGGGGGGTTAGGATTTAGCATTCTGCTGAGCGTGTTGGCCGCCCTCTTCCTCTCTGGCAATTTGACACGCCCGGTGCGCGATCTGGCCGTAGCCGTGCGGGCACTGGGTGAAGGCAACTCTGATATCGCATTGCCGATCCACAAACCGGCCGATGATGAGATTAGCACATTGGTGCAAGCGTTTGCCCGTATGCGTACCGCCGTGATCGACCGCGAAGCTGCGATCCGAAAACAAGGTTCAGCCATGGAAGCTGCCAGTGACGGGATGGCGATTCTAGACCCGAACTTGCACTTTGAATATGTCAACGCGGCTTACGCTACCATACACGGCTACACAGACACCCAGGAATTGATCCACCAATCCTGCCAGATGGTACATCCACCGCAAGAACATGCCCAGATTCTAAACGTGGTGATGGCCAAGGTTGGCGAACAAGGCGCTTGGCATGGTGAACTCCACGGTCTGCGCCGGGATGGCACAATTTTCGACCAAGAAGCTTCACTGACTCGCATCGAGAGTGGCGAATTCGTTTGTGTGGTGCGAGATATTACTGTGCGTAAAGAAGCAGAACGAGCCTATCAGCAATCGCAGCGACTGGAAAGCTTAGGCGTTTTGGCTGGCGGAATTGCGCATGATTTCAACAACTTATTGACCGCGATCCTGGGCAATGCTTCACTGGCACGCGCGAAATTGGCGGCCGATGCACCAGCACAGCGCCATGTTGGATTGGTGATTACATCGGCCACGCGTGCGGCTGATTTGACCCGCCAATTGCTCGCTTATGCCGGCAAAGGTCAGTTTGCTGTCGGCGCGTTAGATCTGCTGCAATTGATTCGGGAAAATAGTGAACTATTGGCGGCCGCAATGCCCAGTAGCATCGAGATTGTGCTCGACCTGCCAACGCACCTGCCGACGATTACGGCTGATAAAGGGCAAATTCAGCAGGTATTGATGAACTTGGTGCTCAACGCTGGCGAAGCGGCGGCTGACGTGAATGGGAAAGTGACGATAAAATGTTTTGTACAGACCTTGATCGCTGGCGCTTATCAGCCGGGTGACTATATCGGGGGTGAAGCCCTACCGGCCGGGGACTATGTCTGCCTGGCGGTAACCGATACCGGTGCTGGTATGACGCCGGCAACAATTGAACACATTTTTGAGCCTTTTTATACGACCAAATCTTATGGGCGCGGTCTTGGTTTGGCCGCCACCCTGGGCATTGTTCGCACCCATAAAGGGGGGATTCAGGTCAAAAGCAAACCAGGCCATGGCACTCAATTCAGTGTCTTTTTCCCCGCCAATGTTACCCCGCAACAGTCATTAAGTCTCACACCCTCGACCACGACAGCGGTGATTGATGATCAGAAAACCATTCACTAAATGGCTCATTAAATCACCACGCCCCAATTTAGAGTCGAAAGACCATTGATAGGCAAGCCTGGCGCCGATGGTCTTGTTTGCTTAACCCTTGACCGCACCGGCCGCCAGACCAGAGACTACATAGCGCTGGGCCAGAATATACAAGATCACAACTGGCGTCATGGCGATCAGTGCACCGGCCATCATCGGGCCCATCATATAATAATCCGAGCGATAGAAGTTGCTCAACCCCACCGAAATCATCCGATGCGCTGTGTCCTGGGCAATAATCAGGGCAAAGATATACTCGTTCCAGACGCCATTAAAAATAAAGATCGCGGCGGTGATAAGGCCAGGGACCGAGAGCGGGATGACAATATGCCACAGCGACCGCAAACGGGTGCAGCCGTCGATCAGCGATGCCTCTTCGATCTCCACCGAGATACTGCGCAGGTAGCCCATCATTAACCAGGTACAAAAGGGAACGCTAAAGCTCAGGTTGGCGACGATCAACCCTGGATAGGTGTCTTTGAGACCCAGGCGCACAATGGTCAGGTACATCGGGATAAGGAGCAGCGAACCCGGGATGAGATAGACAAACAGCACGCCGCGGGCCATCAGTGCACGGCCGGGAAAGCGCAAACGGGTAAGCGCATAGGCCGCCAACATCGAGATTGTAACCACGATCAGCGTTGTGCTGAATGCCACAATCAGTGTGTTGCGCAGATAGGTTGGGATATCAAAGCTAAAAATCGCATCGCGAAAGTTGCTCAACGTAGGGTCGCGCGGGATCCAGGTCAACTCTGAATAAATCTCGCCTTCGAACTTGAAGGCTGTCGTCGCCATAAAGTATAGCGGGAAGATGATGAGCAGCAACAGCACGGTAATGACGACAATGGAAAAGAGCCGAAAAAGCGATTCAGGGATGCGGTCTAAGATCGTCATTGGGTAGCTTCCTTGTCCATATAGCTGGCTACGGCCACAACGAGCAGCGCAATCAGCGGCAACATCATAATCGGTAAGGCAGCCCCTTCCCCAAGGCGGAAGTTCTGCATGGCCAGGTGATAGGTCAGGAGGGGGAAAACTTCGGTCGCGCTGCTCGGTCCACCACCCGTCAACAGCAAGGGGATCTCCAAACTGTTCATCGTCCAAATGGTCGACAACAAGATTACCACGCCCATCACCTGCCGTAGCCCCGGTAGTGTCACATAGAGGAAGCGACCCAGCCGACCCGCGCCGTCAACTTTGGCGGCGTCATAGAGTTCGGAGGAGATAGTCTGCATCCCAGCCAGGAAGGTGAGGGCGTAAAAGGGATAACCTTTCCAGACCAGCACAAAGATCAGTATGGCGACGGCCGAGCCAGGGCGTGCCAAGAAGGGGTAATTTTCACCAAGCACCCCCCAACTGACCAGAATCTGGTTGAGCAGACCGGTTTGCCCGTCAAAGATCCAGCGCCAGACCAACACAATGATATAGGTGGGGAGAATCCAGGGCAGCATAAAGACTCCGCGCAAGAAATTGCGCCCGCGGAAGCCCTGGTTGAGCGCCGTCGCCAAGATCAGCCCGACAACGGTTTTTAAGATCACCGCTATAATCGCAAAGGCGACTGTACGCACCACCATTTCGCTAAAGTCCGGCCAACCGAGAATATATTCGTAGTTGGCCAATCCAACCCAACGCCCTGGCCCACGCCCGATCATCCGGTCGGTAAAGCTAATCCGAATCGCTTCCAGAAAGGGATAGCCAACCATACCCAGCACGACAATTAAGGCTGGCGCGACCAAGAGCCACCCCAGCACCACGTCACCCGCAAAAAGCGAACGCCCTTTTTTCGGCGCGGATCGCGGCGATACAACTGGTTGAGAGAGTGTCTGTTGGCTCATAGTTCTCCTTTATTCCGCTTTATGGACAATTCAGTGGTTTTGCCCGAGGATGGTTTGGCCTGTTAAAATCGCAATCATTGCACTATTTTCGTATAAAAGGAAACAACCATGCCCAATCCCCTTCCTCAAATCGTTCCCATTAGCGATTTGCGGCGCCAGCAAGATAAAATCCTTAAAATGACTGAGTCGGCACCGGTCGTGCTGATGCGTCGCAGTGAACCGGCCGGTGTGCTTGTTTCACCCCAGGAATGGAACTACATTATTAATCGTCTCCGGCACTTAGAAGCCATGCAAGAAGCTCGCTACAATATTGTTACCAATGACGCCAACCAGACGTGGGTGTCTAGCACAGAAATGCGCACAAGAATGCAAAAAAACTGGCTCACCCGGATTGCATGTGGCTGAGAGCATCGCGCCCAAGGGCACGGTTTTCCGCGGCAGACGCCGGTTTTAACCGATGGCTGAACTAACGTTTTCGGCGTGGAGCCGTTCTTCAATCTGCCCCATCGATCTTTGTCACCCTGTAAGGGTCTGGTTTTCAGGCTGCAACCAGACCCTTACAGGGTGACAAAGGCACCCCTTACTGCGGGTAATATTTCTCGAAGACGCGCTTAGAAAACTCGTCCGCTTCGAGGATAGCTTCTTCGGGACTCACGCCATCGATCAGCACACGCACGACCATCGAACCGACTGGCGCATCGGGGCCGCCCGTCAGTTCGGCCATCGCCGCGTTGTCATAGGGGGCAGGGAAGCCACCATAGGTGCCAATTTGGGCCGCCAGGTTAAAGGCTGCGCGCGTACCTGTCCACATGGGCAGGCTGTCGTATTCTTTGAGCACATTGGCCACAAAGCCTGCCTCTAACCAAGGCGCATAGATCTCCTTGTCGTAGAGTGCCTTGATCAGGTCGATGGCTGTCTCTTTTGAGCCAGACTCCTTAGACATCACCAAAGTGTAGCGCAGGCCACAATCCGTGGTGTCGCGCGTCTCTTTGGGCTTGGGGGCTAGACCGGTGGCTTCGGCCAGTTCGGGATCGTTTTGCGTGGCATTGACGTAAACTGACGCGGCGTTGATCACCATAACCGCCTGCTTTTCCAGATAGGCTTTGTTATTGGCGGCATAATCATAGGCGGGCGCATCGGGTGGGAAAAGCCCCTGATCCCAGGCGTCTTTGATAAAATTGAGGGCGCGCGTCGCTTCTTCCATCTTATCCGCCAGGATAATTTTCTGACCGCTCTCATCCCAGAGATCAGCGCCAAAGTTACGGAACAAGTCCGTACACCAACCGTCATGGGTCAGCTTGACGACGCCAAAACCCCAACCAAAGAGTTTGTTACCCGCGCCCTCGGTGTATTTTGAAGCTTGCAGGGCCAAGTCGCGGGTCTGATCCCACGTCCATTGGCCTTCGGGCACCGTAAGACCGGCTTCCTCTAAAATATCGCGGCGGAACTGTAGCATCGGCGTGTCAATCGAGTAGGGCAAGAAGGTAACTGCACCTTCGCGCGTGACATAGGTGTCGAGCCGGGGTTGCCAGCCGCCGTGGGCTTCGCCGATTTCGGGGAAGAGATCGGTGAGCGGATCTAATGCCTGGGCATCTGTCATACGCAAGGCGTCACCGCCGCCAACGAACATCGCGTCGGGCAGTGTCCCAGCTTCGATGGCCGGCATATATTTGGATGCCATATCGGCGTCGGAATCGCGCGAGATTTCGAGCGTTACACCGTTGGCCCCCGCCCATTCGTTGAGCTTGGTCTGCATTATCTCATCCGCCGGTGGAGCAAAGGTGTTCCACA
>JBBRVA010000080.1:0-15454 GCA_038247295.1 Caldilineales bacterium
GATACGTCTTTCGGGCAGATTAGACATGATCGGGATTAAGCAATCGATGGTTGATGGTCATCAACGATTTAATGCAGTAAACGTAGGCTGAGCTTGTCGAAGCGGCTTCGGCTTCGACAAGCTCAGCCTACGCTCGATGACCGGTTTATTTTGTGAATCACCATAATTCGAGGCTTTACAACGGCGCTGCGTCACAGGACTTAATAAGTGAAGCATACCTGTTTCCCTATCGCCCTCTTTCCCTATCTCTAGTAGAAAGACGAGGTCCAGCCGATGAATTTCTTTCAAACAAGCAAACCATCCGGTCCAATCTGGCTCTTCTGCGATGGCGGTGCTGGTGAAGTAATTACCCTGAGCGAACGACCACCATCGCCCACCAACAACCAGCCAAAGCGCGCGGCGCAGGTTACATTACAGGCCGGCTGCGGCGCAGTGGCCCGCAATGCCGAAGGCGAAATTTTGCAGTGGGCCTGGCGCAGCTTGCCGCCGATGACCAACAACGAGGCCGAGTATGCCGGTCTGTTGCTTGGGCTGCAATTGGCCGAGCATCTGCGCTTGCGGCATGTGGGCTGTGTGTTGGATAGTGCCGTCGTCGTGATGCAGATGCAGGGCAAAGCCGCCGTCAACAGCCCAGGGCTGCGTCATTGGCATCGCCAAGCCTGCGCCGCCGTGCGCCGTTTCGACACGGTCGAGTTTCGGCTGATCCCGCGCGAACTCAACTACCTGGCCGATTCGCTCACCTGGCAAGCACGCCAGCCGTGGGCGATTACACAAGAATGGTTAATGGTAACGGCTTAGCCCTTGCGTAGCTAGGCAGACAGGGAGCAATGAATGGCATCCAAGCATTTAACCCAACCCGCTGCAAACCTGTTTGCGCCCAGCACCCGCCGGCGTAAACAGTGGTTGGCGGTCTGCTACGACATTCCCAACGATAAACGTCGCTTGCAGGTGATGAAGACGCTAGAAGGCTTTGGTCAGCGCGTGCAATACAGTGTCTTCGAATGTGAAATCAAGCCAGGCGATGTCATGCGCCTCCAGCGCCGCCTAGAAGCGGTGATCGACGAAGCGGTCGATGACATTCGCTTCTATCAACTGTGTGAGTCGTGTATTGGCAAAGTCGTGCTCCTCGGCAAAGCCAAGCGCCATCAGCATGAAGCGTGGAAGATTGCGTGAGGGCGTGGGGAAGAGGGCGTGATCTAAATAGGACCTACGCAGTGACTCCTGGGAACGCCGGCATCCTGGCGGCTGCCGCCAGGGATGGCGGCGCTCCCGGTGGGGAAGAGGGCGCGATCTAAAGTGCAAAACCGACCCGTGAAAGGGCCAACTTAGACCCAAACAATGCCCTTTTACACATTCGCCCCATCTACTGTGCCAGCCGTGCTATTGTACCAGCATGTCGGTGCGTACGCTTTGTAGGAATACTGCTTATAAAAAATGAGGAACCCAACCATGCTTCACATTGTAACCAATCTCTTCAAAATTTTGTTTACCTGTCTCGTGGTCACGCTGATATTGCTGGTCATCGCCATCGCCGCTTTGCTCTTCTCGTGGCGCAAGGCAGAGGCAGCAACCGTGCCATTATCCGTGCCGGGCAGCGAGATCATCGTTGCCATAGACCAGAGCGGATCGATGTCTGATTGTGAAGGCCAACCTGGCTCTGATCCCCAATTGTTGCGGCAAGATGCGGCGCGCCTGCTTGTGAGCTATCTGGGCGCCGATAGTCTGCGCACACCCTACCGGGTAGGCGTGATCGATTTTGGCGGCAATACGCGCCAAGTTGCGCCGCTGACCAATGTGGGTGACGAAGCGGCCCGCCGGGATCTCGTCCAACGCGTCAGTTCACCACCCGAACCGATTGGCTGGACCGACCCGTTAGAGGCGCTGCAAGTCGCGCGGCAGATGTTGCAAGCGTCGACGGGCCAAGTACAGCGCACAGTGGTATTGCTAACTGATGGGGCACCTGCCTGGCCAGGTAAGAGCAGCAGCGACGATCTGCACTATCAAGAGCAACTGCGCCAAGAGATCGGCGCCTATGCGGGTGAGCAGATTACGCTCTTTATGGTGCTGTTGCGGGGTACACCCAACGACTGCAACCGCAACGTGGCCGACTACTGGCTGGCGCTTTGGCAGGAACTGGCCGATAGTACGCCCCAAGGGTCGCTCTATCAAGTGGCCAACAATACCGATCTACTGCCTACCTACCACGCGATTGTGCGCCAAATGGTGGGGGCAACCGACAGCCGTCAGTTGTTGGGTGCCGCGCCCATTAGCACTGCGCAACCGGTGGAAGCACCTGCTGTAGTCGAGCAGACGGTAGAAGGCGTGGTGTTGACCATTCTCAAGCAAGGCGATGTGACGGTGACCCTCTTTAAGCCAGATGGATCGCCGGTGGCGATGGGTGAACAGGGTGTTAGCATGGTAGAGACAACGCAGGAGACGATCTACTATCTGACTGCGCCCACGCCGGGTCATTGGACGGTGCGGATTGAGGGGCAAGGGCAGGCTTCAGTTTTTCAGGATCAAATTGGGCTACCCGAACCGCTGGCCACGGCAACCGCGACGGCAACCGCAACACCGCTGCCAACGCCTACCCCAACGCCTACACTAACGTCTACGCCAACGGCCACGCCAACACCCTTGCCGACCGCGACGCCATCACCGACGCCATTACCGACGCCATTACCAACGCCATTACCAACGTCATTACCAACGTCAACACCATCGCCGACATCACTACCGACAGCCACGGCCACGCCAACCGTAACGCCAAGTGCAACCGCTTCACCGACTACGACCGAGACGCCTGTCCCGACTGCGACCGAGACAGCCACCGTGCTGCCAACGGCTACCAATACCGCAACCGTGACGCCAACGCCCACGCCGGTGCCGAATCGTGCTGGACGCACACGCATACTCTGGCCGGCTCTGATCCTGCTGATGGCCATCGTGGGGACTGGTGGTGTGGTCGGTGCCCAGCGCAGTCGCCGTCCCTATCTTACTGGCGAATTGGTGATGATGGCCGTGCCAGCCGACCAGCTGGAACTGGCAATGCCGCGCGATTTGGGGGGTAAGCGGCGCACCAAGTTTGAAGTCGGTGCCAAGTCCACAGAACGCGAATGGCAGCTGCCGGGCTGGGGTGGCGCACTCCAACTCCAGGCTACCCGTGATGGCGGTGTGCAGCTGGAACCGACTGCCGGCGATGTCGCTGTCAACGGTCGGCCCGTGCTGCGTGCCACACGGCTGCACGACGGTGACCAGATCCGTTGCGGTGAGTATCTAATTCGTTTCGACAATGTTCGTTTGAGTTTGTGAGTAATCCACTTGACCCAAGGAACCCAATCAACCATGAACCCTAGCATGCAATCTCAACCCAAGAACGGTCATCCAGCACAGAATGGCAATATCAGCCACGCGCGCGGTAGCATCGGATCATTGCCCACCGAATCATTTTCCAACTTCAATCTGTTTAGCCCCAAGCAGGCACTTGGCCAAGCTTTGCAACAGATGGTGCAGCCGCGGCGCGAGCCAGGCAAAGGGGCCGATCGGGTGCGGGCGGTGGTGCGCATCAAACGCCCGTTGATTGTGATCGGCGCCGGCGGCACAGGTCGCTGGGTCGTTACCATGATTAAGGCGCTGTTGCTGAAAATGTTTGGCACCATTCCAGAAAACGTCGTCTTGATCGCATTTGACTCTGGCGCAGAAGTGATCAACACGCGCGATGAGCAAGGACGAACGGTGCAATTAGAAAATGGCAACGAATTCTTATCGCTGGGTAAGGTGCCGATTGCTGGCATCAAGCGCAACCCAGCCTACCAAAGCGAATTGGCCAATCGTCTGGGTGAGGGTTTGTTTAAGATCTATCGCCAGTCGATTGTCGATGGCTGTTCACAGAACCGCATCGAAGGCATCGCAACGCTCTATTATCACTTTGACGCGGTTTTCAGCGCACTCGGACGCGCGATCCAACGGGTAACGGCCCGCAATAACGATCCTGATGAAACCGGCGAAGATGCCCAAAAGATCAACATCGTGCTCATCGGCTCCACCGCCGGCGGCCAAGGGTCGGGGATCTTGTTGGATTTGGCTTTGCTTGTGCGCGAATTGCTCAGTATCCAAGGTGGTTGGGAAGATACGGCCCAACTAACCGGTTTCTTTTCCCTACCAAGCGCCTTCAACGATGTCAAGGAAAGAGACAAGCGCAACATGGCGCCCAACACAGTGGCCTTCCTGCGCGAGCTAGAGATGTTGCAAAGGGGCGAGCGCATCGAGATGCAATACCCCAATCGTGTGCTTGTGCGCAATGTCGATGCCCCATTCGACCATGTTTATGTGTTGGAAGGGATCGACGAGCGTGGCTTTGTCTGGTCGAATCAGCGCGATGTTTGTCACATGGTGGCGCGCTGTATTGTCTTGTTGACCGCTGGTCAGGTGGGGATGGCAGAGATTGCCTTTGCCCTCAATCAGCAAGCGGTGCTGATGAACACCAGCCGCACGGGCTACCGCAGCTATCTCGCTTCGCCCGGTCTTTCCGAACTCTACTACCCCGGTGATCGCGTGCTCAATGTGGCGTTACTCCGCCACCTGTATGCCATGCTGACAAGCGCCTTGCAGCCACCACCAGACGTAGCCGAGGTGGCAACCGTGACACCCGAAGCACCGGCCTGGACGCTGGCGCAATTGGTCGCCCAGTTGCAAAACGGCATTGCCAGCCGTGTCCAGATCCAATTACCAGCCGATCTGCGCGAAGGCGATGTCGCCCAGATTCCGGTCAAAGCCCGCGATTATGTGGTGCGTCTCAAAACAAAACGTGTCTACGAATTGCTGTTTAGCCAGCTCGATCAACAAGCCAGCAAAGTGCTTGCCCAGTACCAAGCAACCAATCAGCGTTGGCTGGATCGCCTGAGCAGCGTGCCTGCCTTGCCGCTGATTCAGCACGCGCTGCGCACATCCATGCGCCAACTTTCGGCCCAGATCAGCCTACTGCTGCAAGAGCAAAAGACGGTTGCGGCAGAAATCGAGCACAAAAAGCGCGAAGCAACGGCCGCGGATGTTGCCATGGTGCAGGCGGTCGAGAGCTTCTTCTTTGGCCGCAAAGAGCGCACACTCAACGCGGTCAACCACTTTGTAGATGAAGCGGAGCAGGCCGTGCAACTGGAAGTGCGCGAGCGCGAGTTGACGCTGGTGCAAGCGCTCCTCCAGCGCCTGGCCGCGCAATTGGAAGAATTTCTCACGCTGATCGACGATATTGCGCTGCGCTTGCAAGCATTGGCCCAACACAGCCAAGCGGAAGAACAACGGCTGCTGGCTACGCCTATGAGCCAGAATGTGATCAACCTGGCGGACGCCGATTTGATCGATGCGCTCTATCAATTTCATGCACCGGCGGCCGTCGTAAGCCTGCAAGCGGCGCTGGTCAAAGCCAATGGCTGGTGGCAACTGGGGCAACAAGCAGACGAAACACTTGTCCAACAATTTCAAGCGGCCGCGGCACCCGCGTTTCAAACGCTGGCAACGCTTAATGTTGAGGATGTATTGCAACAACGCTGGCCGGATCGTAGCGCTACGGCGTGGGTCAATCTGCTGGGGGAAAAGGCTGCCGTGGCTTGGAATGTGGATCGTGCCAAATTGCCACCCGGTGCCGAATCGTTGGCGGTCTTCCTAACCCTGGGTGTGCCCGACGCAGACAACAGCATCTTTAGCAAGAGTGGGCAGACCTGCACATCCACCGGTGACCCGCAACGCATCATCGCCCTGCGCACCGTCTATGGCGGCGCGATTGATTCGCTTAAATCTTTGGCGCGCTGGGAAGTGGAATATCAGGCGGCCATCAAAGCCAACCTGCCCATCCACCTCTTTGGCAACTTTGAACCCAACAAAGAGCGTGTGTTGAGCCTACTCGGGTTGGGTTTACTCTTCGAGTTCTTACGGCGCAAGCAGACCTGGTTTATCTATCAGCCCGAAGATGTGCTGGACAAAGCGCAGCAGGTGGCGCAAGGGTTGGAAAAAACCATCGAAGCGCTTACCAGCAACGCCATGCTACTGGGCGAACTGGAGCGACGCGTCCACAGCAAAATTGTTGCGATTGGCAATGCCCAAGCGGCGCTGTTGATCCAGCAATGGCTAGACCAACAGCAGGCACGCGATGAAGAATTGTTCACGGCCGTGTTACGTGCTGTACGCAGCTTTGCCGACCAACTGAAGGCATAAATCCTTGGTGGGGTTGGTAACGATGTCGCCCTTAAACAGGTACACAGGTAACACGCGGTTGGCCCCTGTCTACGCTTCTATCGCTACGCCTAAGTCATCATTCAAAAATAACTTGTAGATTTGTCACCCTGTAAGGGTCTCGTTGCCAGAAACGGGCAGACCCTTGCAGGGTGACAATCAGGAACTTATTTTTGGATGATGACTAAATAGTTATGTTTGTTGGAGCCTACCCATGAACGCTTATTTAACTTTTAACCAAACTTTTGCGCAAACTGTGGCTATACAACCGCCACAATTCGCTGTGCAACGGTCACTCTTATTGGCGCAGGGGGCTGAAGCAGTGGCTGTGGCGCAGCAGGCCATCACGGTGAGCCGCGATTGGCTGCGCTTGGAACCATTGCCCACTTGGTTTGTAGATGCCGAAGAACCCAACGCTTGCACCGCGCTCGTGGCTGGCTGCAATGCGTTGGCGGATACACGGTTTGTCCAACAGATGCAGCACCAGGGCTATACGATCAAGCAGCGCGACGAAATCAATCTCTGGTTGATTATCGATCTCAACCCGGCCAATCGCCAGCTGGAGCAAACCGTAGAACAGATGATGACCCTGGTGGAGGAAAGCGCCCAGCAGGTGCGGGCCAGTTTAAAAGTGCAGCTCACGCCCCATGCGCTGCTTTTGTGTGAACCGCAACATCAAGCGCGGGCGGCGCAGTGGGCCAAGTGCTTGCAAACTGTCTGTGAGAATCGGGTTTATCTTTGTGGGCCTGTTAATCAGCAACACTTACGCGTTGAAGCTTGGTCTTTGCTGGCGGCCGAAACATTAGCCGCACTCCTCTGGAGCGAGCGGTCTGCGCCCGGCATCACCGGCTGGGCAGAAGGCGCAACAGGTTGGCTGACCGCGGTGGGAGCTGTTGGCTGGCGCGCACCTACACCAGAATTGCAGACCTGGCTGGCAATTCAAGCGCTTGAACAGCAGATCGGCCGGCTGGAAGCGCGCAGCCCAGAGGCTTCACAACACAGTTGGCTGCGTCCGATAGAGAGCCTGATGCGCGCCATAACCGCCCAGGTTGCGCCTGTTCCACACCTACAAGGGCACCTGCCGCGTTGGCCGCGTTGGGAACAACTCGCCCTGTTTGCCGATCGACTTCCGGCCTTGCTGCAATCCCTCTGCGCGCGCCGCATGCCGCAACAGCGCGCCGCACGCAGCCAATGGCTGCAAGCTGAGCTGGAAGGTTGGGACGCGGCGCTCACTGCGCACTTGGGTTCCCAATCTAGTGAAAGAATGGGCGGCAGCCTGGCTGACCTGCAAACTTCGATAGGGCAAATCAAGCAGAGCTTGCAAGTGTCAACCGATGCGCTCGACGACCGACTAGAAGCCATCGCCGCCGAGCTGAGCGAGCAGGAGGCGCGCTGTCTGCATGCTTACACTGCCCTGCAAAATGTTTGCCGTCAGTTTCCGCGCGTCTCATTTTTCGGAGTTTTGGCCGCGTTAAGCATGCCCTGGCGTTGGTGGCGCTGGGGAGCACTCTATCTTTTGGAATTGCCCGAGCGCGGCCAACAACTGCTCCACACACAGATCAGCAAAGCCGAGCTGCTTTGGGCGCAGGAAAATGCACTGACGATTCGCCAATGCTTGTTGGCGATGGGCCAAAGCATACGCCAACAGGAAGAATGGCGCAACGGGCTACAAATTCGCCTGGACGCCGTCAAGCGATCGGTTGCCGAACAGCAGGCGACAATCGCAGATGGTGTGTTGTGGCCTTGGTCTGCACCGCGTTTGCAGTGGCTGGCGCAACAGATGGCGGCAACGGCAGCCGGCTGGCCAGCGCAAACACTAACCCTGGCGCAACTGTGCCAAGCGGACACTGATCTGCTCTTTGCCACTTTGTGGCAGCACGCGCGCGCGCGCACCACCATCCTGTTAGACTGGTCGCCACCGGCGTTGGTCGAAGGCGCATTGCCGGAACAGTGGCAACGCCGGCAATGGCTACAACAATTATGGGATGCAGCAACACCGCTTTGGCCGGGGGAGGAACTGCGACCGCGTGCAGAATGCGTCGATTGGCTACTGTTGCCCACTGCTGAAGAAAGCGTGCTGGCCAGCGATCTGCCCATTGCAATGCGCCAGGGTTATTGCCATTTTAACGGCCTGCTGCTTGTACGCGAGATTGCTGTGAATCTTGGGCCAACCTAATTGACATAGGACTTACGCAGTGACTCCTGGCGGCTGCCGCCAGGGATGGCGGCGTTCCCAGGAGTCACTGCGTAAGTCCTATGTCAACGGAGCGACGCTTGAGATTTTCGTGTAGGGAACTAGAATTTATCTCGCGCACAAAACCCCCAAGCGTCTAAAGCGTACATACATCTTTCACCGTGGCCGCTTTTTTGGCTTGCCTGCCTGCTTGCCGCGCACTGGCCGCTGATGCAAGAGAATAAAGCGACAGGTTATGTGAATTTGGGTGGTGGGAACCGCGCACTTTAGCAATAAATCAAATGGGCGGCTGTAATCCAGTCGCCCATGCAGATGATTACAACGCACAATCAATGGCGCGTTCCTATCCAACGTTTTTGGCAGCTGAGGGTGAATTAGAATCAGTTGCGGCTCGCCCTGTTCTACCGCTTGCCAGATCAGGAATTGAATTTGGTGCAAGCTGGCATAGATTTCGGCGTCGCTTAGCCCGGCATCCGGTCGATAGGATATTTCTAGCTGAGTAGCGTCGAGGTGGTGTGCGGTTGGGTGTGGCATTGCAACCGCGCGCACAATGGCTACATCGGCCAGCTCGAATGACAACGGTGCGCTGACCCAGCGCGTTTCGGCGTGAATCCGTTTTTCGACAAAGAGCTGCAACACGGTTTTGGCAGCGGGAATATAAGCCAAAGGTTGTTTTTCCAGATAACGATCAACCGCGCCGATAAAGCTCTCCAGGCGTTGCAAATCGACGCTGTCGGCAAGAATAACGCCAGCCCGAATGTACTCATTCACCAGGGTATTCCACAAAGATTTGGCTTGATCGACGGGATGACAACACGCCCGCAAAAGTTGGATAAATGGGTTGATCCAGGGCGTATCCTGCGCGCGCGCAGCGCAAAAACGTGTCTGTAGTTCGCTGGATGACCAGACGGGCGGTGACTCAAATATCGTGATGTGAAGCCTGTGGGTGCGGGGCGCCGGGTGCTCGTTGACGGGTGCCAGCGTAAGTGCGGCCAACATGCGTAATTGTTGCAGAGCTGTTTGAATTTGGTCGCGCGTGGGTTGATCTTCACCGAGCAGGGAACCCAAGACTATCAGTAAGTCATCTTCTGACAGCTCTGCATAACTGGAGAGCTGGGCCTGGCGGATTGTTTGTTCTGCCATTGCGTCAAGAAATGCCAGCAGGACGATGCGCGTTACACAGTTTTGCCCCAACCAGAGCGGCCAGCGCTGATCAAGATAGCCGCGATGACGATAGATGATCTGTAGACTCGATTCGAAGGCTGGCACAAACTGATAGTCGAATGGATCGTTGTCTGTGGCTTTGCGCAAATATCCGTGCTCAATCAACCAATTTTTGCATTTTGCATAGGTTGGACGCGAGAGAACGGGGCCCAGTCTGCGTTGCAGATCGACATGCTGCCACCATGACTCTGGATAACTATCATGCTGGCCTGGTTGCTGCGCCAGTCCTCGCCAATAACGCTCCTTCTCGGCCTCCGAACGGTAGCGTTCTCGGGCTTCAAAGCGGATTGTTCGTCCATCAGTGTCGGTATGAAACGAGAGAATATCGAGTGTATCTAACAAAGCTGGTTTTAAGGCAAACTTGGGCCAACACTGGGCCAAGCCGTAGAACGCTTCGAATGCAAACAACATTGGTGGCGTGGATTTTTGTGTGTTCATAGCCTTGTGAGGTTCTAGCCAAAATGATAAAAAAGGAGTATACTACTTGCTGTAACTGGGCTTGGAGAGCACCGACCCCGGCCAACGATGATGCAGCCTACCGCACTGTGTCAGGTAATGCGATTGGCATACCTGCGGGTATCCTGATCTGCGCACCTCACCTTCTCTGCTCACAATGAAGAGGAGAGCGCCGGGTAGGCGGCAATTCTCCTCTTCGCGCCGGCACGCTGCACGGCTATTTTGCCACTTTGCACCGATGGGCCAATCGGTTTATACTGCACGCCAGCACATAAAGTAACCTATTTACACCTGAAAAAGTGTTACTTTATGGCGCCGTTGAGTTTATTTCTGACAAAAATTGTGTTTAGCCTCTTTGCTTGGATCCGCCGGCAGGCAATCTACGCGTTTGGCCCATACCAGTTGCAGTTTGCACACCCACGCCACTAAAGAGCGCAAAATCTGCTAGTAATTGATACAACCCTAGCCAGTACCGATCCTGATAATGAGCGCGATAACTGGCTATCCCCACGGCCCCTACGCGCAGGCTTTTATTTTTTTGTTCCACCATCACACTGCGTAAATCAAATTGGTTGACTTCGACGGCCAATTCGCCAAAATTGCGCACTTGTTCGGACAGAGCGACGGAACTAAAGCGATTCCAGCGATCCACCAGGCTACCAAAAACCAACCCCGGCAGCGGCAGCGGCACTTGCATCTCTTTGCTTTTGAAAGCCGTGGGGCTGGCAAATTCCAAGGTTACTTCGTGCATGCGTTGGGTCGTTGATTCGCCCAGTAGATAGCGCTCGGCCAAAGCTTCGTAGGTTGTCGATCCGCTCCAGGGGTGGTGGTGTGGATGACAAAAGGCATCGACAACCTGGAAAGTATGCCCAGCTAGTTGCCATTCTACCGGTTTATTTTCCCAAAACGCGCTGAGAATGGCCTGGCTCACGCGTGCATTGATCCCCGTCAGACGCATCCAGTAGCGTTCACCCGTGCGATATTGCGCTTGACGGTCGCGATATTCGATGTTGCCAAAGAGGCTGGAGCACGTCAACGGCTTGGCGCCCTCCAAATCATGAATATCAGGGGCCAAACTGCTATCAAACAGCGCCAATCGCGCCAGCGTTGTGGAGTAATTCGCGCGCCCCAGATGGGCAGGCAGGCGAACGGTCTTGTCGGTGGCAAGGGTTAGAACAAGAGATATGAGCATAGAATGTTTTACAACCTTCAAGAACGTTGCTTAATCACTGGCTCAAAATGAAAAATCATTGGCAGTAGTCCGCCGAATGGTTTGCCATTGGGCAGATAGTGAGTCCCAATCAACTGAATATCACGCTCGGCGTCCAATGACGATAGGATCGCGCCGAGCGCAATCGAGCGGATACCACTCGTACAATCAACAATCAGGTCTTTAGGTTGCAGACCCAGCGCCATTGCTTGATTGAATATAGTGTACATAAGTTTGGTTGTCTTATCAAAGACCAGGGCATCGTCATCCAGAGACAACTGCAACGTATCGCCATAATGAAATTCACATTGCAAGCCGTGTTCGTGGCGCAAATACTCGATCAAGGCCGGAATATATTGATTCGAGCCAGGCGCTTTGCTGTCGGTACCTACCGTGCCGATCAGCCAGCAGTGTGTAAGGCAACTGGCATGGGTGGTAACGGCCTCGATCAGTGGCGCAATATTAGAGCGGGGGAAATCTAAGGCCCGAAAATCAGCGGTCGCGGCCCATTCCTGCCATTTTTCGGGTAATTCTTGGCGGGCCAGGTTCGGCTCCTGTGGATTATACAAGGACATGGCGACCACAACCCCGCGCCGTGCCACGCGTTTCTTTTCTTCGGGTAGCCGCAACGTTTCGGGCGATGGCACTATCAATGTAATGTAATCCGGTTGCTGCCGCCATAGCCACACATACGTCACCAGCGAGAGCAGAAATAACAGGAACAGCGCGCCTTTGATCGGCCAGCCGGCTTCATCAATGACATTCGAGAGCACATTCAGTAAGATACCAAAAAATAGACCCGTCGCACCCGCGGCTATTTGTAAGATTTGCGTTTGACGGCGAAATTTTGACCACATTTATATCCTCGCTTGAGTTTTGTCGCGGTTGAGCCTTAGTATCGTTCTTTTCTTGCCCTATCGCGTACGGATTGTAAATCTAAAATTTCGGCCACTTCAAATTGGCGCACCACACTGTCCCCCAGCGGCCGCGTGCGCACCACCGGCGGAAAGTAACCCATGCGTCCGTGCAGCGCGGCCAACAGCGCGGCCGCAATAAAGTTGAGCGACGGCAGCACCACCAGCAGCGGTTCGCCTTGCCATTGGGCTGGCGTGATCGGCACTTGGGCCAACAATGCTGCCAATTGGGGCGCAAAGGGCTGCTGCTCGTCGAACTGCGTGGGCGTATCGATGATGCGCGTAATCGTCTGGCCCGTTAGCGCTTCGATCTGCGCCGCCTGGGCGGTGGTGATCGGGTGGGAAAAGTTGAGCAGGAGCATGGTTGAGTGGTTTCTACCTTTCCGTGTACTACTACGATACAGTTACCCTCACATGGAAGGATTGGAGACTGTAATCGATGAGCATTTCTGCGACGATTGAATTACCGGAAGCGCTCGCACAGCTTCCTCAGCCCGAACGAGAAGCCTTGTTGCGGGCCGCCCTCTTTGAAGCAATCTACGCCCGCCGCCGCCAACTCGAACGAGAATGGCAAACGGCACAAGATCAGGTGGCAAAGTTTGAACAACAATACGGGATGACCTTCGCTGAATTTGAGCGAACGTTGCTCCCCGATCTGGATGGAAACCAAGCCCACGAAGACTATAACGACTGGTTTTTCTGGCAGACCGTACTGGCTGAAAAAGAGCAGCTGTTGCATGGCTTGCGTTCAGCATGATTAACGTACATTGCCACCTACCCCCAGCATATGCACACCCCGGGACAAGTTCACCCTTCTCAGATTCACACCTTGAGCGATGCCCTCGACAAATTGATACGACAGTTAAAGCTGTAAAGCATCCACGGCACTGGTGCCAAATGATTAACGGCCGCGCGCGGCATCGCGCAACGCTTGCAAATTGATCAACTCGGCCACGGCGTAGACCACCGGGTTGCAATGCGGGCATGGCCGCAGCCGGACCAGTGCTGGAAAATGGCCGATGCGCCCATGTAGTTCGCTTAATAAGCAAAGCGCACCCGGCGCATTGTTATCCGCTGGCCGAACCGACATGGATCCGTTGTGGCGCAAGGCGATATCCCATCGCTTGCAGAATGACAGTAATACTCTCGAATTTCGGATTACCCTGCTCGGAAAGCGCTTTTTGGATTCCTTTGCGGGTCATCCCTATTTCTTCTGCCATGGCCGTGACGCCTTTGACACGGCTCAGTACACGCAAGGAAGCCAGTAGCGCCGCCAGATCCCCCTCTTGGGCATATTCATCAAAAATGAGCGTAAGATAGTTATCAATCTCTTCCGGATGGGTGCGGAAGTATTCCTCTTCGACGGCACGGAAAGTTCTGAATTTACGCACGACTACTATTATTACAGCGCAAGGTTCCCTGTATTTGAAGAGGCAAGGACGAGTAAACCACTGCTGTAATCAACACCAACCTTGCGCTGTAATAATAGTAACATAGCCATAGTGCGGATCAATCTATGATTGGCAGTGGCTTCCAGATCGAAGGGGTCTAGGCAAATTCATTTCCATTCTTGTCAATGAGCGGTAGTCCATTGCCCGGCCTCGATGGTTCCGACAATGCGTGGAAAGGTCCCTTTTTTTCGCCCTTGCCTTTTCCACCGCTTTTATTCCCTACAAACCACTCAAAATTTTTCCCTTCTGGATCAGGTTTGTGCTTCTGATCCGGTCGTGGCGGTCGCGGGTAGTGAATGCGCGGGGGCCATTGCGGATTTGGTTCCTGCAAAATCGCATATAGGTCTTGCATATGCGCCAGATTGAACATGGATTTTCCATAGGCTTGGGTCATGGCCCGATCAAAGTCTGCCATACAGTCGATAAGTAATTTGTTGTCCCGGTGGTTATTCTCGCCCGAAGCTGCTGCGCTCTGCGAGAAAGATGCGTAGCGGGTTGCCCAATCAATGGTTGTTAACTCAGTCAGATCTAGCATGACACTACCCAGCCCCAGCGGCTTACCATAGCCCAAACGTAGATGGCAGCCTTCATTTTTCCCCAGTTTCAAAGTCCAGATCAGCGCACCAAGCTCCACCGTAGACAAATTTTCAAATTGGATCGTAAACTCGAACACATTGCCGGGGCGACGCACATTCCGCACGCTGCGATTCTGTAAATCTTTCTTTTGATCCGTGCGTTCAAATTCTTGTCGGTTGAGCAGATTGCCATGGTGATAGTAAAATTTGCGCCCGCGTAACTTGTAACCGGGACGGTAGCTAATCTCCCGATCACCTTCGGGAACTCGAAACTTCTCATCATTGGGGACCCCTTGAGCCAAATAGAAGGGAGCTGTGGTGGGTTTAGGCGAACTAAGAATGGCCAGCGGCATTTCCTCGTCAAAACAGCCTTCATCTTTCCCGGCAACAAGTGTGGCGTGGCTAAAGCGGACTCTGCCCGCATACGCCGTACGCTCTTCTCGTTCCCAGTTGCGCGCACCTGTTTGGTGGGCGTCTTTGACCCAGCCAAAGACACGACAGGCGGGGCAAAGCGCATCATATTCTTTACAAGGGTGAAGATGATCGGGCAGTAGCTCGCCAATCGCGCTCAAATGAGGCAGACGCGGCACCTGGACGCGGGATAAGCGATTGACTTTGCGTTTTTTGCCTTCTTCGCTAATATCAACCCAAACAAATTCATTTTCGCTTAACATGGGTGAATGGAGGGGCGCGGGTAACTCATTTTGTTCAAATTGACTCTGGCGAATGCGGTCATACTCGGCTTGGATAGTATGGTCAAAAGCAACTGTTCCCTGGTCTCCGTGCTTGTCTGGGTCGAGGATGAAAGTTTCATTTTTCTTATTTGTATCTTCCCCCTTACCAGTGATGTAAAGCCAACCCTCAACATGTTTTTGACGGAGTTTTCCATCATTGTCAGGGCGACATGGACTGAGCGCTTCTTTGTTCTTGGCTATTTCCAGTACTTGCCATCCTCCCTTGTCACGTTGTCGCGCTCGCGCAGCCACATAATCACCAGTTTTCCAGTGATACTCGTTCAAACCAATGGCGTTTTGCTTCTTGTCCGCGGGTTTGTAGTAAAAGCCAACAGTTCCTACGTGGCAAAGTCTGATTTGGCCATCGCTCGCTGGCTGGGCAAGTTTGGTCACCAGCCCACCATTCTTTTTGAGTTTGTTCCCATAACTGGGATCAGCCCGAAATTCCAAGATTCGTTCAGCATCAAAGAC
>JBBRVA010000081.1:0-15251 GCA_038247295.1 Caldilineales bacterium
GGCACATGTGCATGGCAATCTCTTCGCCTTCCTGAACATCACCTTTGGCTATCTGTTATTGCGCTTGCCCGTGGGCGGCGCGCAAGCCAAGTGGATCTCTGGCCTAGCGTTAACGGGCATGCTCATGCCAATCGGCATCCTCACAGAAGTGTATTTTGGCTTCCCACCCTACTTGGTAATAATCGGCGCGACTGCCATCGTGATTGCCGCTGCTTGGCTGGGATTGGCGGTGATGCGGATGCGGATCGGTCCTGGCACGGTGATGGAAGAGCGTTCTACACGCGCCTGATGCCGGTAATTGTGTATTAAAATTGTGTATTAAAATTGTGTATTAAAAAAAAGGACAAACAAACATGACGCAGAATACAAGCAAACAAACAACTTTTTATCCCGACACCAAGACGCTAGCTGTCTTTGGTGCGCATGGGCCACAGCCACAGTTTCTGGTGGATGAGGCCAACTTCAAAGTACTCGTGGGCGGACTCGAACCGGGCCAACAGATTCCCGTTCACCCAGAGTCATTGTCCATGTACTACTTTTTGACTGGAACAGGCACGATGACCGTCAATGATCAACAGTACCCGATTACAGCGGGTGCAACGGTGATTGCCCCCACCGGCGCGCGCCGTGGCATGCAGGCGGAGACGCGGCTGATCTTCCTGGCCGCCAAACCGGTCTAACTGCACATGGCTTTGTCGGGATGGCTTACGTACAACACAGCATAAAAAACGGGAGGAAAACCTGATGGTAAACCCATACTTTTTGATGATGCTACTTTATCTATTCGTGGCGGTGTTGGCGGCGCTGGATGCTTCGCTCATCAGCCTCGACCTACTGCCCTGGTTCAACGGCGTGCGCTGGCTGCGTATCCACTTTATCACCCTGGGTATGCTTACTCAGGTGCTCTTTGGGGCGCTGCCTGTCCTGGTAGCAACCCGCCGCAAATTGCCCCAGCTTGCAACACGCTGGGATATCTGGTTGACGCTCAATATTGGGCTGATCATTTTGCTGGCTGGCATTCCCAGTATCAATCAACAACTGATCTTCACTGGTGGGACATTGATCTTCATCGCCGCCACACTGCTTGCCAAACAACTGTGGGGGATGCGCAGTGCAGATGCCCAGCCGCTTAGCCAGAGCGTCAAATTCTACGTCACCGGCCTGCTCTATCTGCTGTTGGGGATCATCATCGGCACGGGGTTGTGGCTGGGCTGGAGTGGCCCGCTGCGTATTCAGGTACCGTTGGAAGTGCATATCCACGCCAACAACTGGGGCTTTCTCTCGTTAGTCTTTGCTGGCTTGATTATCGACATGATTCCACTGCTGAGCGGCCAACCATTGGCTACAGTGCGCGCGCTCAACACCATCTTCTGGAGCATGACGCTGGGTGCCCTGGGCTTGGTGATGGGACCGTGGCTGGGCGGCGCACTCTGGGTGACTGTACCAGGGTTGGTGCTGCACATTGCTGCTACCGTCTGGCTAGTGGGGCTGCTGGTGCGGGGTCTAGCGCGCGCAGGCGAGTTGCGCCGCGCCGGGGCCTGGCATCTCGTGACTGCCTACATTTGGATCTTGCTGCCGGTCTTGATTGCACCATTTATTCTGTTGAATGTCCCCGGCTTTGTCGGCGGCGATATTGAAGCGACGGCACCGCAGGCGTTGATCTATGGCTGGGTCTTGCAATTTGGCTTTGCGCTGATCCCCTTCTTGGTCGAGCGCTATCTGCTTGGCGCAAGCAAGGCCAACTTGGGCGGCAACTGGTTCAGCCTGCTGGCCGTCAACGTGGGCAGCGCCCTGATCTGGGCCAGTATCTTCGTCGTGCCGCTGCGCAACAACCTGCATGGTACAGCCTATCTCTTCTACGTCATCTCCATGTTGCCCATTGTCTGGCAAGTGGGGCGGATGTTGCACGGCAGGTTCAAAAGCGTGGAACAGGGAACCTTGGCGCATGCCGGAGATTAAGCATAGACAAATCCGACAAAAGTCGAAGTCAGGTTGGCAAAGTGACGATACACTGGATGCATACCCTGGATAACCGCTTCGGAAACGGTGCTCAGGCTAAATGCGGCGCTGTTGATGAAGCGCGATACAAAGGAGTTTTTTGACTGGTGCAAGAATATTGTAGAAAGGAGTCACTATGGCTGATGAACCGCTAGGATGCGCCCGTACGATTGGAACTGTGATGGGGGGGAACTCATCCGCTGCTCCAACAACTGGCACAACTCAATCACAGAAGGAGACAATTATGACTGCGCGTGTAGGACAGAAAGCACCGGATTTTCAGGCACCGGCCTATTATCAGGGAAAATTCACGGACGTAAAACTTTCGGATTATCTGGGGAAATGGGTATTGCTTTGCTTCTACCCAGGCGACTTTACCTTTGTCTGAGCGACGGAAGTATCGGCGGTCGCCGATAAATATGCTGAGTTGCAAAAGTTGGGTGTAGAAGTAATCTCGGTCAGTGTGGATAGTCACTTTGTACACAAGATGTGGAACGACCACGAGTTGTCGAAAATGGTGGAGGGCGGCGTGCCTTTTCACATGGCTTCCGACCAGGCCGGCAATGTGGGGCGCGCCTTTGGGGTGTGGGATGAGAACCAGGGCATCGAACTGCGGGGTCGCTTCATCATTGACCCGGATGGTGTGATCCAGGCGATGGAGGTTTTGACGCCGCCGGTGGGCCGCCGTATCGCCGAAACGATTCGTCAGGTGCAGGCATTCCAGCATGTCCGCAACAGCAAGGGAACAGAAGCCATTCCGGCCGGTTGGATGCCCGGTGATTTGACGTTGAAACCGGGACCGGACTTGGTTGGGAATGTCTGGAAGGTATGGAAGCCTTCGATGGAAAAGTAAAATTGTGTGTAAACGTTGTCCAACTGGATTATCAACAATCACTCAGGAGAATAAATCATGTCACGATTGCAAAAATTGTGGGTTGGAACAATCTTGATCGTTGTATTAAGCCTTGGCGCGGCCGCGTGCCAACCAATTCTGCCAGGGCGTTTTGGTAGAACAGCAACAGGCGCTTATCAAGACGTTATGAAGGTCGATGATCGCGGCAATACAACCGTCGACAGAGCAAACTTGGCAACGGCGCTTGCACCGATTTCAACGGGTGTGTTAAGTACCGAAGAGGTGGATGGCTTGCTTTGGATGCGCGAAGAAGAAAAGTTAGCCCATGATGTCTATGTAACACTGAATGAACAATGGAATTTGCCGGTCTTTCAGAACATCTCGCAGAGTGAGCTGACTCATACGGACGCAGTCAAATCTCTGCTGGACCGCTACAGTCTGGCTGATCCGGCCGTCGGCAAAGATGTAGGGGTTTTCGTCAACCCGACCTTGCAAGGTCTCTATGACCAACTGGTAACGCAAGGTGGTCAATCGTTGGCAGATGCGTTGGTCGTCGGCGCCACGATTGAAGATTTGGATATTGTCGATCTGCAAACCCGGCTTGCGCAAACTGAGAAAGCCGATATCCAACTGGTCTACAGCAACTTGATGAAGGGTTCACGGAATCACATGCGGGCCTTTACCCAAACGCTCACAAGCCAAACGGGCGCAAGCTACACACCGCAGTATCTCGACCAGGCGGCATATGAGGCGATCATCAATTCACCGACTGAGCGTGGTCAAGGGCGCGGGCGGTAAGATCGTTGCGCGAATGAAACAACCGTAATTCTTGTTAGTCTAAGCAAAGTATAGAAAGGAATGAATCTATGTTCAAACAAAATGAAAGCACAGTCGATCGCGTAATTCGCTTCGTCTTGGGGGCTGTCCTGGTCTATGCCTGGTACGCCATGTTGGTGACCGGTGTGCTCGCCACGGTGGCGCTCGTGATCGGTGTTGTGCTGATGCTCACCGGCTTAATCGGTTGGTGTGCGCTCTATTCCTTATTCGGCATGAGCACCCGCCAGTCATAGGTGTGAGATAACCATCAAAACTGCCGGAGATAACACTTCGACAGTTTTTGTTTTGTGATATTGTACATGGCTCACCTAATGTACCCTTGCTGCAGTTGCTCAGTCATCCAATGCTAGCAGGCGATCCAGCCAGCGTCTGCGCCAGAACAGCGACAGTCCCAGCCCCCACAACAGCAGGCCACCTAAAATCAGCAGCCAGACACCGGGCATGGGTTGAATAAAGCCTAAATAGCCAGCAACCGGCGGAATGAATAACCCTGCCACGAGCAGCGCGATCAAGCCAAGCACCAGCCAGGTTGGACGCCGGTCTGGGCTGACAGCGCGCCAGCTTGCCAGCAGCGCCACAGGTGGCTCCAGAAACAAGATCAGCACCAGCGCACAGAGTGTTAGAAAGATCGAAAGCGCGGTCTGCGCCAGAATGCGCGCCGCGCTTAAGCCAAATTGTTGGTCAACTTGATAGGTCAACCGCGTGTAGCGTTCAAAACGTGCGATGACATCCGGCGAAATTGCAGTCTCTTGCAGTTGGTTGCCAAAGCGAAAATAGACGATTGCAAAAATGGTGACACCGATCAGCATGCTCCACAGCGCCACAGGGAGCACAAAGCGCATCAGCAACGAAAGCAAAGGCTCCGGTTTGGCAGCGGGGCGCGCCCACAGGGTCAGGAAGAAGGCAGGCAGACCAATGGTCAACAGCGTGACGCCTGTCTGCGCCGGTTCAAAGGGGAAGTCCAAACCCGCCATGAGCACGCCGATAATGACAAACGCATAGGTGAACGAGCGCGTTAGCATCAGATAGGTGGCGTTGGTGATGCCGTTGGCAACGCGCTTGCCTTCTGCCAGGGCCGGTGCCAGCGCCGCGTAGGAGTCATTGAGCAACACCATATCGGCCACACTGCGCGTGGCGTTGCTGCCGCTCTGCATAGCAATGCCGAGTTTAGCCTTTTTCAGCGCCAAGATATCGTTGACGCCATCGCCGATCATCGCTACGTAATGCCCGCGTTGGATCAGCGCCTCCACCAACTGCTCCTTCTGTTGGGGTGCAATGCGTCCGAAAATGGTGGCTTCCTCTGCGGACTGGGCAAAGTCGGCGGTGCTCATGGCGGCCAGTTCTGGTCCAGTCACAAGTTTCGCTTCAACCATGCCGATCTGTTTGACCAGGGCAGCCACCGTATGCGGGTTATCGCCGGAGATTACTTTCAGTTGAATGCCCATTTGCGTGAATTGGCTGAGCATTGCGCGCGCATGGGGCCGCAGTTCATCACTCATACTGATCAGCCCCAACGGCTGGAGCGGCGGCAATGTTGGCTCGCCGGCGGCATCGTGCAAGGTCATCGTGCTGGGATTATAAGCAAAAAGCAGCACGCGCAGTCCTTGCTCAGACCAGCTTTGGGTTTGTTGGATGAGCAAGGCCGCAGCGCTATCTGGCACCAAATGCGGCTGTAACATCTCCAGCGCGCCCAGGACGAAGACGCCGCAACGATCAGCTTCACCATCCTGATCGTCAAGGGCTAGCGCGCTCCACTTGCGCACCGAGGCAAACGGCACTTCGTCCACTGGTTGCCGTTGGCGACCCGCTACGCCCTGCCTGAGCGCATTGGTGGTAGCATTGGTGGTAGATGCGCTGCAGGCAAAATCACCCAACAGTCGTTTTAATTCGGCAGCCGTTGTTCTTCCCAGCGGTTGCACCGTGTGCAACTGGAGCGCATTGGTTGTCAACGTGCCGGTCTTGTCCATACAAAGCACATCGACATAGTTAAGTGATTCGACGGCTTGGCTCTGTTGTACCAATGCTCCCGCATGCGCAATGTTCACGGCGCTTAGGGTGTAGGCAAGGCTAATGGTCAGAAAGAGACCATAAGGCATCAGTCCGATCAGCACGGCTGACCCGGCCACGAATTGCTGCATGCTGTTGTCGCGTAGAACCCCCCCGATGAAGAAGATCAGCGCCATGCCTATGGTCAGCACCATCAGCAGGCGAATGATCATGGCAACTTGTTGCTGCAAGGGCGTTGAAGATTTAGTGTACGCACGCGCGCTGGCCGTAACCTGGTTGGCAAAACTCTCTGATCCCACCGCTTCCGCTTGGTAGAAGAGGTCGCCGACCATACAGAAACTGCCGGAAAAGACCCTGCCACCCTGCTGCTTGCGCACCGGATCGCTTTCACCCGTCAAGAGCGATTCATCTATCTCGGCAATCCCCTCACCCATCACAACACCATCGGCCAGCGCTTGGTCACCGGCGCGCAGATGAATTAGATCGTCCTTGACCAGCAACGCCGCGTCAATCGTCTGTTCGCCGCCAGCGCGGAGCACGGTTGCGGTGGGGCGTACAAGCAACGCAATTTGGTCAAGCTGGCGTTTGGCGCGCACCTCTTGGACGGTGCGGATTAGGGTGCTGCTGAGTGCGGTGATGACAGTGATGATGGCATCGTTGTAGCGCCCAAACCCGATCAGAATGAGACCAACCGCAAAGAGAATGATGTTGAAGAAGTTAAATAGGTTGGCGCTCAGGATATTCCAATAGGAACGGCTGGTGCCACTGGCTCCATTGTTGCCTTCACCGCGTTGGCGCCGGGCGAGCACTTCGCGCTCGCTCAAGCCTTGGCTTGCTTGCATATAGGTTCCTTAATGTTTTGCCTCGACAGTCTACACGTAACAGTCTGCACGTAAATGAATAGCATAATCATCAAAACACAACAGGGTTTATTAACCCAGGTGCGCTTTGGCGCATTGCCATGCCTGCTGATACTTTGCTGAAACCCTGCTGAACGGATCGGTTAGGCAACAAGTTCACGCAGGGCAGGAAAGCAACCTTGTAGATGCGTGAGCAGCGATTTTGTAATGGGCGAAAAGAAATGCCGTTGATCCCAGATCATTTTTAGGGTGCGCATCAAGGGTTTGCCGTCAATGGCGACCAGTTGCAGGATACCAAAGGCTTGTTCGTCGCGCACCGCGTATTCGGGCAAAATGGTCAAAGTGTTGCCCACGATCACGGAGCGCTTGATCGATTCAACATTATCAAATTCGGCGGCGATCAGAGGCCGTACGTTGTGGTGCTGCAATGCTTGATCCAGCCAGATGCGGGTCTGGCTGTCCGCCTGGCGCATAATAAAAGCCTGTCCACTCAACTCGTGGATAGTGATATTCTTGCGCCCCCAAAATTGATGTTTTTGCCCGACAACCACAAACTGCTCAATCTCTTCTAAGCTGTGGCTGCCCAGATTGGGGTTGACCGATTTATCCAGCTCGCCTTCGATGAACCCCAGGTCGAGCCGTCCGGCCAACAGATCATCCACAATGCGCGGCGTAATGCTATTTTGGAGCTCCACCATCAGCTTTGGATAGCGCTGGCGAAAGCTTTGAATCCATTCGGGCAATAGGTAAACGCCAACACCCGGCGTTGTACCAACCCGAACCTGACCACTGGCCAGTTGCTCCACATTGGTGACCGCATTTTCCGCTTCTGCTACCAGCGCCAAAATTCGCGTGGTGTACTCATAGAGCTTTTTCCCCGTAGAAGTGAGCGTTACCCCGCGCCGGCCGCGCTCGAATAGCTGCGACCCCAGGCTGGCTTCTAACTCTTGAATGTGTTGGCTGACGCCAGACTGCGTCATTAGCAAGCGCTCGGCCGCGCCACTAAAGCTGCCTTGCTGGACAACCTGCACGAAAATTTCCAATTTGTATAAATTAAGCATGGGTTCCCTGCCATAAGTATTTGCTTGTGGCTAGTATAAGCGAATGGGCAGAACTAGAACAAATTAGTTGTGCGATACTAATGACAGTCTAGCAAAAACAAACAAAAACAGGAGCACATGGTATGCAAAATCTGCTCATTATAGTCGTGATCTTCGTCATTGCATTTCTAATTTTCAACACTATCAGACAAAGGAGTACAGGCGTGATTACAAACATTGCTTCAATCAACCCGCAACATTATCAACAACAATTTCAGAAGCCAAAGGCAGCCCATCTCTTACTTGATGTACGCACACCAGAAGAGTTTGCGCAGGAGCGCATTGCCGGCGCCGTCAACATTCCCCTCCAGGTGTTACCAGAGCGCCTGCGCGATGTGCCGCAGGATCGGCCAGTTGTCCTCGTTTGCCGCAGCGGCAACCGCACAAAAATGGCCGCGCAAATTCTAACCAAGGCTGGCTATACGAAGCTTTATGATCTAGGTGGCCTGATGCAATGGAAAGCCGCTGGCTTGCCGGTGCAGTAGTAACTTACTAAAACTATTATACGGTAATCACATCAATTCTATAGGAGTACATATATGTTATTACGTTATTTTTACGATGACAAATTAGCCCAAGCATCCTATCTGGTTGGCTGTGTCAAGACTGGGGAAGCGCTGGTTATTGATCCAATGCGTGATATTGCGCCCTATTTACAGACGGCGACCAAAGAAGGACTGCGCATTACGCAGGTCACCGAGACGCATATTCACGCCGATTTTGTCAGTGGCAGCCGCGAACTAGCCGCCGCCACCGGAGCCACAATCTACTTGAGCGACATGGGGGATGTGAATTGGAAATATGGCTTTGCCAGCGACCCCAATGTGATCACAGTGCAAGATGGCGACAGGTGGAAGGTGGGCAACATTCAAGTCGAGGTTGTGCATACCCCCGGCCATACCTTGGAACACATTGCCTTTATGATCACCGACACCGCCGGCGCCGATCAACCGATCGGAATTTTTACGGGCGACTTTTTGTTTGCAGGCGATATTGGCCGCCCGGATCTGCTGGAAACGGCGGCTGGTTATGTGGGCACCAAGGAAATTGGGGCGCGGCAACAATTCCAAAGTGTACAACGCTTCAAAGCCATGCCCGATTACTTACAAATCTGGCCGGGCCACGGTGCGGGCAGTGCCTGTGGTAAGGCGTTGGGCGCGATCCCTTCGACCACGCTGGGCTATGAAAAACTCTTCAACCCGGCCTTCCAATTTGAGCAGGAGCAGCCCTTTGTCGATTGGTTGCTGCGCGGCCAGCCAGAACCACCGCGCTATTTTGCCCAGATGAAACGGGTGAATAAACAAGGGCCGGCCCTTCTGCGCGATCTACCGAAACCCGCGCTACTCACGCGCGCGGCGCTGGATCAGGCGCTTGCAGCGGATCATCTAGTGGTAGATTTGCGAGAACAAGCCGCGTTTGCGACTGCGCACATTCCCGGCACGTTGAGCATTCCGGCTAGCAACCAGGGCTTTAGCACCTTTGTCGGTTGGTTTGTGGATTTTGAGCAACCCTTCTATTTCATCGCCCCCGCCCATGACGCGGCGCCAGCGATAGTAAGCGCGCTGCGCGCAATTGGGGTCGACAATATTGCTGGTTATGCCGGGCCAGAGGTTGTGGCAGGCATTACGGCGGCGTTACCGGTGATTACGGCACGTGAACTAGCCACGCGCTTGCCGCAGAATGGGCTAAAGATTATTGATGTGCGCGGGCAGAATGAATATGCCGAACAGCATATTACGGGCGCCAACCATATTCCGTTGGGCTATTTGCCCAAACGTCTGGCCGAAATTCCTCATGATACAACGGTGATTTTGCAGTGTGCCACCGGCTATCGCTCGCAGATCGCAGCCAGCTTGCTGCAAGCGCATGGATTTAACAACATCATGACCCTAAGCGATAGCATGGGCGTTTGGGCGCAAACGCTGCCAACCGAAATTGGGCTACCCAGCCGAAACTAGCGTGATGATATGCTTCCGATCCTTATTGATATTGCGCTTGGCGTTGTGATTGGCCTGACCCTGGGCTTGTTGGGCGGCGGTGGTTCGATTCTAACCGTACCGGCCCTAGTCTACATTGTGGGGCAAAGCCCCCAGGCAGCGGTAACAGCCTCGCTGATCATCGTTGGCATGAACAGCATGATGGGCACCTTCTTCCATCGGGCGCAGGGGACATTGAACTGGAAAGTTGCCTTAGTCTTTGGCGGGGCCGGCATGTTCACAGCTTATCTGGCGGCAGGGCTTTCTAAGCTTTTCCCAGGCGCTGTGCTCCTGTTGCTCTTTGCCCTGCTGATGCTCGTTGTGGGCACTTTTATGCTGCTGCGACAATCACCCACCGACGAGGTGCGCGCCATGCGCAGTTGGCCCATTGTGGTCGCCAGCGGCGCCGGCGTCGGTCTACTCACTGGTCTGCTGGGCGTGGGGGGCGGTTTTCTGATTGTGCCGGCCTTGGTCATGCTGGTGGGCTTGCCGATCCAGCAGGCCGTGGGCACTTCGTTGATTGTGATTACGATGAACAGCCTGGCCGGCTTCTTGGGCCATTTGAACAGCTTGGCGATTGACTACACAACGATTGCGATCTTTGTCGCCGCCGGGCTGATTGGCACGTTGTTAGGCGCACAACTCGCCAAACGGGTTCACCCCCAGCACCTGCGCCGCATGTTTGCCGGCTTTGTGATTTTGTTGGCAATCTTCTTGCTCTATGATAATGTGGGGAAGATTGTATAATTTTATTCCCAAGAAACATAAACGCTTATCAGCCGTGTCGGCGGCCTTCGACAAGCTCAGGCCCCGCTCAGGCCCCGCTCGGTGAGCTTGTCGAACCGAAACGCACGTCAAACCGAACGTGTGCAAACGCATTATTTTGCCCACGTTGCACAGATGAGCCAAACGCAAAAGGAATTTTTGATGAAACTAAAACGAGGCATTGGCCTTGCATTCTTGGTGAGCGCACTCTTGTTGCTGCTGACCCTGTTTCTCACCAGCTGCAGCCAACAAGTCGCTGAGGGCGCAACGGTGCAGTCGATCTCACCGCAAGCCTATCAGGAAAAATTCAGTACAAGTGACGCCGGACATTTTCTGCTCGATGTACGAACGCCGGAAGAATTTGCCAGCGGCCACATTGCCGGGGCGATCAATATCTCGGTGGATACACTGGACCAACACCTGAGCGAAGTGCCCAAAGATCAACCCGTCGTTGTCTACTGCCACAGCGGCAACCGCAGCGCGCAGGCGACACAAATTCTGCAAAATGCCGGATACGGGCAGCTTTACGATCTAGGCGGCGTTGTCCAGTGGCAGCAAGCGGGGTATGCACTTCAGTAGCGTGGATTTTGATCTATAATCGATAAAAAGGATAGGGCGAATCAGATGGTTCGCCCTATCCTTTTTATCGATTACAGATTTCCCAGCCTACTTGCGCCGCCGAATAATATCCGCATAGACGGCCAAAATCACGATCAGATCGGTGACTACCATCTGCCACTCTTGGGTACAGAGAGGATACGCAACCCGTTGTATAAATGGTGGCAAGAGGAGCGGTCCCGCCGACCCAATCCACTTGATGGTGTTCCAGTGCCTCCCGATGAGCACTTCATGCCCCCGAAGAACGGTGTAATGTTAGATCCTGAGGCTGATCTAGAAAAATACCCAGAATTTTATGCTGCCCTAGAGAAAAAGCAAGATCTAGAAAGAGAATGGTATGAAGAAGACCAAAAAAATCTTGAACGATTAGTAGCGGTTCGTTCGGTCTTATGGACCTAACGCGGATCCCATCACTAGGAGAAGATGTTGCAAGGTCAGCCCGCCGACAGTATAATTGGTGGAGATCAACACGGCTGATTCATAGTTCCGGGAGTTATTTATGCCGACCAGCACGTTAGAAAAAGTCCAGAGCTTTAGCAAGCTCAAAGATAATTGGAGCTTTGGCGAAGGTTCTGAATTTAATGTACAAATATTGAACAAAGCACTGCAGTTGGTTAAAACCGCCCATGCCCTCGGTTTTCAGGAAACCGATACCTTTCCCGGTCTCAATGGTGAAATTATGGTAACCCTTTATCTAGGGCAGGACTATTGGGAATTTACGTTAGAGTCGGATGGAAGCGTTATCTTTGTTTATGAAAAAGGCGAAGAAACTTGCGTTTATGAAGAAGGTTTACCGTTTGAGTTTGCAATCTCTATGGTGACCAGCATCGCACTTCAAAATAACCTGCCTATCTTCGGCGCCAAGACGATGACTAAGGTTGTTGCATGAGGCTGATTAGAATTATCAATGTAGTGCATTATGATCATAGAAAGCAAAGGTTTGCGAGTCTGGCTTTCAAAAATTCTACGGGTGGGGGAATATCGGTCATCAGCCAGGAATGTATCCTTGAACAAGGACGCACTGTTTGTCACCACATCAAAACGTTCTATCCACCGCCCACAAGTAGCGAACCAGCAATCTTTTGGGCATTGGAAGAAAACTCGTTACCCACTGGTTATAGGCTAGAACAACAACCCAGCACGAGCAGCGATATTTGTCATTACAATATTGAGGGTGTTGCAGACAAGTCAGCCCGCGCTCTGATGATTCGATGCCAGCTACATGAATTTCAAATTTGTGAAAATGGCACGTCCCACACGTTGACGACAGAGGATTTAATCTCGTAGCGATTAAAATGGATAAAATAAGAGATTACCGTGATATTGTACGGCAACTGATTCTAAAGTACGCCCAGTACAAACCGGCCAACGGCGATATTCAAACGGAAGCCGTGATCGATGAAGAACGCGGCCATTATGAATTGATTGATGTTGGCTGGCAGGGTGAGCGCCGCGTGCATGGCTCGGTTATCCATATCGACATCATCGGTGACAAAGTCTGGCTCCAGCATGATGGCACGAATGCTGTAATCGCCGATGAATTAGTCGCGGCGGGTATCCCGCAAGCAGCGATTGTCTTGGGATTTCGGCTACCAAGGGTGCGTCAATATACCGGGTTTGCAGTTGCTTAAGTTAAAAAAGCTCAAACGCAAAAAGGACAGGGCGAGCCAGATGGCTCGCCCTGTCCTTTGCCAGTCGACTAAAAATCTACTTACTTGCGCCGTCGAATAATATCCGCATAGACGGCCAAAATCACGATCAGACCGGTGACTACCATCTGCCACTCTTGGGGTACAGAGAGAATGCGCAACCCATTGGTGAGCGTGCTGATGATAAAAGCGCCGATAATGGTGCCCAGGATGGTGCCTTCACCGCCGCTCAGGGAGGTGCCACCGATCACGACGGCGGCGATGGCGTCCAGTTCGTAACCGGCGCCCAAGGCCGGTTGGGCAGAATTGAGGCGCGAGGCAATCAAGACGCCGGCCAAGCCACTAAAGGTGCCGCCCAGGGCGTAGATCGCCATTTTCCAGCCATCCACGTTGACACCGGAGAGGCGGGTGGCCTCTTCGTTGCTGCCGAGGGCAATATTGTAGCGGCCGAGGACAGTCTTGGAGAGGATGATACTGGCAATAATCGCCGCGCCAAACAAGATCAAGACGGCGTTGGGGATGCTAAAGGTGGGCCACAGTGCGCCCAAAAGTGAACCCATTGCGATCTGGCCAAAGGCTGGCGTGTCGTTGAAATAGATCGGCTTGACTTCCGAAATGACCAGCGAAAGCCCACGTGCGATCATCATCACGCCCAAGGTGGCAATAAAGGGTGGAATCTTCATCTTGGCAATAGTGATGCCATTGATAAAACCGGCCAACGCCCCCGTCGCCAACCCGCCAATCACGCCAACGGGGATAGGGAAACCCCAGGTGGTAATGAACATGCCACTCATCACCGCCGAGAGGGTCATCACCGTGCCAACCGACAGGTCGATGCCGCCGGTAATGATAATAAAGGTGACGCCCAAGGCGAGGACGCCGTTGACAGCGGTCGAGAGCAAAATGCCGCTGATGTTATTAAAGGTAAAGAAAATCGGCGACATCAACGAAAATATAATGAAGAGCGCGATCAGACCGGCGAATGCCAACAGCATTTGCGTAGCGTCCGCACGCAGCAGGGAATTTTTGGGGTTGGCCTGGATGGCGGTAGTTTGCATGGTAGAATTGTCCCGTATGATATTGACAGCTAGGCGGGGAGAGGAAATAGGTAGACAGGGAAACAAGGAAACAGGTAGATAAATGGTTTCCCTGTCTACCTATTTCCCTGTCTACCTATTTCCCTGTTCCTCGCTCAAACGCTAACGATGCCGCCGCGCTGGGTGGCATATTTCATAATACCTTCTTGCGTCGCTTCGGCGGCATTCAGCTCGCCCGTAATCCGGCCCTCACACATCACTACCACGCGGTGGCTCATGCGCAGAATTTCCGGCAGCTCGGAAGAGATCATAATGATCGATTTGCCCTGTTGCACCAGATCGTTCAACAGTTTGTAGATTTCACTCTTGGCACCCACATCGATCCCACGTGTCGGTTCATCGAAGATCAGAATGTTGGTATCAGCGGTCAACCATTTGCCGATCACGACCTTTTGCTGGTTGCCGCCGGAAAGATTTTTAACCCGCTGCTGAATCGTCGGCGTTTTGATCGCCAGCGCGCTGACATAATGCTGGGCTGTGGTACGCGTTTTATGGCGATCCACCCAGCCAAAAAGGCCAAAGAACTTCTTGAAAGCGGCCAGGACGACATTGCTCTCGACATCCATGCCCAAGGCCAGGCCATAGCGTTTGCGATCCTCGGACAGATAGCCAATCCCGTAGCGGACAGCATCCTGCGGTGACTTGATCTGCGCCGGCTTGCCCTCGACGTAGATTTCGCCCGAATCGATGCGATCAGCGCCAAAAACGGCGCGGGCCACTTCGGTGCGACCGGCGCCCATCAACCCGGCAAAACCCAGAATCTCGCCCTTTTTCAAATTAAAATTGATATCTTTGAGCACACCAGCGCGATTTAGATGTTTGACTTCCAGCACAAACTCGCGGTTGGCGTCGGCCGGCACTTCGGGGGCAGATTCATAGATCGTGCGGCCGACCATCATGCTGATAATCTGGTCGATGGCGACATCTTTGGCATTGACAGTATTGATGTAACGGCCGTCGCGCATAATCGTGATCCGGTCGCAGATGCGCTTGATCTCTTCCAGCCGGTGCGAAATGTAGACGATGCCCACCCCGCGTGTTCGCAGTTGATCGATGGTGATAAAAAGCTCGTCGATCTCGGCTTCGGTCAAGGCCGCGGTCGGCTCGTCCATGATCAACACTTCCGAGTTGTAGGAAAGCGCCTTGGCAATCTCGACCATCTGCTGCTTGGCGACGGTGAGGTCGGCCACCTTGGTGCGCGGGTCCAGCTTGAGATGCATCGAATCGAACAACTGCTGCGTTTGGATGTTGATTGCCTGTTCATCTAACCAGAATTTGACACCTCTGCGCGGCTCGCGGCCAATAAAGACATTTTGCGCCAGGGTCAGATGCGGCATCAGGTTCAGTTCCTGGTGGATCATGCTGATGCCCAGTTGCTGCGCCGCTTTGGGGTTAGCGATCGTAACGGGGTTGCCTTTGTAAAGAATACGACCGGCATCGGGGGCGTAGATGCCGGAGAGCACCTTCATCATCGTGGATTTGCCAGCGCCA
>JBBRVA010000082.1:0-15190 GCA_038247295.1 Caldilineales bacterium
GCACTGTGACGCGCCGAGCAACGATCTAGTGGCCAGGTGCGCCGCCAGGCAATTACACTTAGCCCCAACAGACCTACTACGCTGGCCGGCGTCATACGGAACAGCGCCGCGATCGGGTAGAAGAAAATCCCTGGATCGTTGGTGGGTTGGCCCATAAAATAGTTGGGGTTGACATGCCCTTCTACATAGCTTCTCATCTCCGCCACCATACTAATCAAAGTGCCGAGTGGATTCAACCACATCGCCGGCCAGAGCGCGACAAAGGTGAGGACAGCCACAATGCCCCAGCCGATATAGCCAAAAAGTAGGGGAGTAGGGGAGTAGGGGAGTAGGGGTGAGCGGGCACGACGACGGCGAATGAGTTCCACCCCGATGAGCAGCGCGCCGATAGGTACGAGAAAGATGGCAGGAATTTTGGTCAGCCAGGCCAGCCCCATGACAATGCCGGAAGCAACCAAGTAGTGGTGCTTTTGGCCACCATAAAGCCAACTCAAAAAAAGCAGTAAGGAGAGAAAGATTAAGCTAGAAACCAGCCCATCCGGGTGAAGTTGACGCGACAGGGCAATAAAGAAGGGGTCCCAAGCGACGAAAAGCGTGGCCAGCGCCGCCGCCGGTGCGCCAAACAGACGGCGGAGTGGAAAATAGCCGACCATGATTGCCAACGCAATGCCAAGCGCGATCCACCAGCGCCCAGCAGCCAACAATTGCAGCGGGGTTAATGTGCTGTGGGTGGACAACCACTCTTCTAGATCTTCATTCTCCCAGGCAAATTGGCCGGGCGCCACTTGTGCATAGGTGGGAAAATAGGTTAGAAAACCCAGGGTCCCCGCCCACATCACCGTAACGCCAGGGTGTTCACGCTGAAAGGTGGCGGCAAAATCGGCATGGCTGATCGCCTGGTAGAAATTAGCCGAGCGTGTCAGCCATTTGCGCTCGTCCGTTGTCACAAATGTATCCAGCGCCAGCACCCGCGGCATCCATGCGGCTAAAAACAAGCCCAGCAGGAGCAGCGCCGTGCGCAGTGTATCTTTCATTCGCTTCTCTCTGCCAATTAGTACCTAACCAGTTATTTTTTTGAACAAAAGCCAGGAGTTTTTACCGCAAAGAACGCGAAGAGCGCAAAGTTTTCTTAATTTTCTTTGCGCTCTTCGCGTTCTTTGCGGTAAAAATGTGGGCCGCGCCACTATCTACCCGTCGCAAAGAGAATATCGCCATCCTCTTCATACTGGATCTGCTTGTCGACAAAACCGGCGCCATCGCGCGCATCGGCAACGGGCTGCCCTTGCTCGAACCATTGCAGCCACTCGGCCGGCGCGTCGATGCTTTCACCACCATGTGTCGTAATCCGCTGGCGCACGCGCAACATCACCGGCGTGTTGACGCTGGCTCCGCTCACAATTACCTGGCCCTTGCTCAGGCTGGATAGCTCCTTGAGCAGATCACGGCCCACGCTCTCCACGGACGAAGCGATCTTGTCTTGGTCGATCGGGTTGGTGATGCGCATGATACATTGCGTCATACATTGGCTCAGCACATCGCTGTCCAGTTTACCGGGGCGCTGTGTGATCAAGCCAATGCTGACGCCAAATTTGCGGCCTTCGCTCAAGATCTGCTTGAGCACATCGGTGCTCACAGCATCGGCAGTGGCTGGCGCATAATTATGCGCCTCTTCGAGCAGGCAGAAGACGGGGAAAGGGATGTGGGTTTTATCACCGCGCCCTACCTTTTGTTTGACGGTATCCACGCGCGCTTGATAGACACGACGCAAAAGCGTGGCTGCGATCACCTGCTGCTCGCGTTGATCAACCTCGTTCAGTTGGATCACCGTACACTGGCCGGGCGCAAACAACTCTTGCAATTCCAAATTCTCAAAATCATTGAAAATGCGGCTATTTTTCAGCGTGCTGTTAAGCCGCCAGATCAGCGCGCCGGTGGTTGGATCGTCCTCTTCGCCAAAGCCTTCATCGTCACTCTTCTTACCGTCGGCGGTCTGGCGCACGGCGTACAGCAACTGTTCCAGTGTATAATTGCCACCCTTAGCGCTGCGCTGGGCAAAACCAAAGGCACGGCTGATCTGATACTGCATCTTCTCGGTGAGGTTGGGCAGCAGGTAGCGTAGATCGGCGATCGTCAGGCTGTCGATGCGCACGCGAATGTCGTCTGGGCGAAAGATGCGTACGCGCGGTTTATAATTGCCGTCGCGAAACGCGGGATGATTCTGCATCTCTTGGAGCGTGCCATACTCGCCATGCGGGTCGATGATCACGACGGCGGCGCGGTTGTGCGGCATCATCAACTCTTCGAGCAGGACGCCGGCCAGATAACTTTTGCCGCTGCCCGTGCTGGCAATGATCGCCAGATGGGTGCTCGTAAAGCCTTTGACATCCAGCGCCACCGGCACCGCGCCCGGGGTGCGGCTGAGCAAGCTACCCAGGTGGGCGCTGCCGCGTTCGCCCGCTTTGCGCTTACTCAACACTTGTGTCAACAGTTCATCGTCGGCAATATAGATCGATGAACCGCCGGCCGGCGGCACGCGCGGGTTGATAAAGTCACCCATCGCCTGGCTGTGATAACCGAGGACGGCAACCGTAATCTCAAATAACTCGTTGGCGTCACTGTCATAGCCCAGCAACGCTGCAATCTCGGTGGGTGGCACGGCCGGGTCAGCCATAAAGCTATCGGGGAAGAGCTTAACCGATATGCGCGCCGTAATGCGGCCCAAAATTTGGCGTTCTTCGCCGTCGACATGGGCCAGGTAATAGATAAATTCGCCATGTTTGACGCGCCGCTCCGGGTCCGGGGCGATAAAGGTAAATTCGTGCGGCGTTTCGCCAGGACCTTTGACGGTGCCGATACAGTGGGTTTGTTGCATAGTTTTAATTTTGGGTCTGAACAAGGGGAAGGATGCGCGCGCGTGACTTCTTGGTGTCAACGACGATCAATGCACCTTGCCGCAACCAATGCTCGAACTGATAATTCCCCAATTATTACATAAGGTAGGGACAAAATCAACAAAATGCAGTCAATAAGGTGAATTCACTTCGGGGTGAATTAGAAGAAAAGAGAGGGGAGGTGAAAGAATAGGAGGGAAATTAGAGAAGTGGGTGGCATACAGGCATGATGCCTTATGAAGTATTGCGGAGAAATAAACGATGGATGATAGATGGCATCCGATCTACTCGTCGTCTGTCAAGATGGCCAGACCTTTGCGCAGTGCATAGAGTGCGGCTTGGGTCCGGCTGGCTAAGTGGAGCTTGCTCAGGATATTGCTCACATGATTACGCACGGTTGCTTCGGTGATAATCAGGGTGGTCGCGATCTCGTATAGCTATCAGATTTGCCGGAAGCAGCCAAAACGTTGGTAGCTCAGTGCGGTTGTGTCGGCACAATTAGAGTGCAAGTGGTGGTTCCAGCCTATACTAGCGCCTGTCTTTGCCGAGAAGCTCGGTAAGAAAACAAACCAAATTACACAAAATCAGGAGTTGAAGTACATGAACACGGTAGGACGTATTCTGTATGGGTTGCCGTTGCTGGCCTTTGGGTTGCTCCATTTTATGGGCGCGCAGATGATGGCAGGCATGGTGCCGGCCTTTATTCCCGGCGGCATTCTCTGGGTCTACATTACTGGGGTGGCCTTACTTCTGGCGGTCATCGCCATCATTGCCAATCGGCTCACGGCGCTGGCGAGTCTGCTGTTGGGGATCATGTTGCTCAGTTTTGCGCTGACAATTCATTTGCCCATCTACGCAGTTGCTCAATATCACCTCTCGGTAACAATGCGAATAGGGTAGCCGCTACGGACAATGCCTCCGTCAGTTCATATTGCGTCTGAAGAAAAGTAATGATCGAGGTACGCTTCAAATCGAACAAGCAGATCTTTGTTTAAGTTAGTTCGTGTAAGAAACTGACGATCATAATATCGGCCATAATATCGGCGGCAATATTTCATAATCGCTTCGAGCATGACAACGATCAAATCTTGGGAATGTTTATCAATGTTCTCCTGGAGTTCGATCTCAATCTTCCGCACCAAATCTGTCAAAATACTGTTTTCTTTTTCAGAAATATGGAGGGCTTCATGCACAGCATAGTCGAAAAACGAATAATTTCGAATAGTGCGGCCCAACGCAGACTTGCGGATTAAATCAGGATGAAAAATAAGTGACCAACCTGAATCATCTAATTCAAGTCCTGAATGTACGAATGAAACAACCTGCCTCGGAGCAGTGAATATCATGGTTCCTTCTTCAAAATCATATGAATTCCGACCATAGGTAAACGCTCCGCGAATATCCCCCTTCATGGAAATGTGGTACAGATCGCTTGTCACCCGAATATCCCCAAAATCGTAGCTTTGGTCAGATTGATGCCAGGAAATAGAAATAAGGGGATGGAGAGGTTTGTCCACCCCAAAAAATCGATGCACTTCAGCAATGGTTTTAAGACGAATAATGTCAGTCATACTAGGCTACTACCTCATTTCTCGATAGGCAAAGAAGCCTGATACCATTGTTAAAAAGCCACGGATGCTATCGACGTACAGGATATCAGTTTGACCAAGTCGAGCGAGAACCATAATTCCCAATGCAAACAGAAAAGTTGCATAGCCGGCGTCCATCCAGCCCATGGCTACTTTTTCTTCGTCTGTCATGTGGCGTTGTAACGGTGTATCAATGGCACCAGGATCAACAGCAAAGGCGCGCACGCCGTGCGGCTCGCCTATTTTGTCTAGGGAGAGCGCAAACAGGGCATTGGCAGATTTGGCTTGTGAGTAAGCCGTCCACTTTTGGTATGCACGACGCTCAAAATTGAGATCGTCTATGTCAAGCCCATTGCCACTGTGGGCAGATGAGGTCAGAGCGATAACTCTGGCGCTATGGGCTGCGGTTAATAACGGCCATAAGCGAGCAGTGAGCTGAAAGTGACCGAGATGATTAATCGCAAACTGGCTTTCATAGCCACGCTCATCTCGGGTGAGTGGAATTGCCATAACGGCCGCATTGTTGATAAGAATGTCTAGTTGCTCAATACGTGATGACACTGCCTCACTGAACGTATCTATAGACACTGGCTCACCAAGATCGAGGGGAAGAATCGTCACTGCTCCCACAATATCTGTGAGGTTTGCCTGCGCCACGTCTGGACGACGTGCGCCAACTATGACGTGTGCGCCCACGCTTGTTAAAGCGCGAACCGTTTCCGTCCCGATTCCCGAATAGCCACCTGTGACAACGGCCGTTTTTCCCGTCAGGTCTATTTCCTTGACTACCTCGGCGGCGGTAGAACGATAACCGAATAGCGAATCAATCGAGCGTTGTTGTGAAGCCATAAAATTGTATTTCTTTTGTTTTAGTCTGTTTCCATAAACCTTGGTTCGGCCTGCATGTAAGGATAATCTACAGACCATATGCTTGTCTTATACATTTTCAGGAAGTCTGGATATATTTTGCAGATTTTTACGGGGATACGCACACGGAGCACCTCCTGCGCCCCCATCGTGGCGTTGGCAAACGAGATATGGGCGGTACGCGCCAATTGTTCAGGGTGCAACTGGCTCAATATTGACCCGCTTGTCCGTTCGTATATTGTCCGTTGGTACATTGTCCGTTGGTACATTGTGCAGCCACGAAGCCGGTGCTACAATGGAACCCCATGAACCAACAGCTAACAACAAGCCGTCAATCGATCAATTCGCTTGCACCCCTCACCACGCCGCGGCCAGATGAACGCTGGCTCTATGCGTTGATGTTGCTCGTGCCAGAGTCGATCTATGGAGGGCTGCTCTATAGCACGCCCGCCCTGCGCACCCTGCCGAACTTGCTGGTGATTACCGCCTTGTTGGGGCTGCATGGCGCGCGCTACCTGCTGGCACCGCGCCTGTCACGCTGGCGATGGTGGCAGTTCCGCTATGCCATCATTCAGGTCACGTTGATCTTCGCCATTGTCCTGGTCGCCAGCGCCACCCCGCAGCCGATCACCTTATGGCTGTACGCCTCGTTGGCCGCACAAATAGTCGCGCCACCATTCGGGTTGGCGGCGCTCTTTTTGGGCATTGTGGTGATCGACCATCTCTTCTTCTGGGGCTGGTCGGCCCTGGTCGGTTTTCTCTTGGTGACGCTGCCGCTGACTGCCTTTTTGATGGCGTTGGTCTATCTCTACATCCGCCATACGCACGCCCGGCAAGAGGCGCAGCAGTTGTTGGCGGCGTTGGAAGCGGCGCATCAACAACTGGCTGCCTACGCCGCGCGCGTCGAGAATCTGACGCTGGCCGCGGCGCGACAACGGCTGGCGCACGAATTGCATGACACGTTGGCGCAGGGGTTGGCCGGCGTCATTTTGCAGTTGGAGGCGGTTGAATCGCACCTGAAGCGGGGCAACACGCCACGAGCGCAGCACATCATCAGCCAGGCGATGCACGCCGCGCCATTGACGATCTACGGGAGGGCAACTTTTTGTTAGATCTCAACGACTGGCGAGTATTTATAACAAATTGGGCGTGGATTCACGCGCCGCGGCCAGTGCAATGGCCGCCCAGCGCGGGTGGTTGGGGCGTGTGGACGAATGAATTCACCCATTAATCGGCAACTCATTATTACGTTTACTGGCTTTCTTACATCGCAAAACGCAAAGGGTCGCTAAGCTGGAATGAAATCACTTTCTCAACGCCAAAAACAATATAAGGAATGGGCAATGACACAGATACGCGAGTTAAAAGTTGCCGAGCCGCCAACCAATGGCGCGCACCCAGAATCGGGGGAAGCGGCATGGCAAGGACTTCAGGTTCTCCCCATGGATCACTATAACCAGGAGTTGGTCGCCAATGCCCATCCACCCCAATGGCGCAACCCGACACCGGCGCCGATGTACAACCTGATTGTGATCGGCGGCGGTTCGGCGGGGTTGGTGGCGGCGGCGGGGGCGGCCGGCTTGGGGGCCAAGGTGGCGCTGGTGGAACGTCATCTGCTGGGCGGCGACTGTTTGAATGTCGGCTGTTTACCCTCGAAAACGGTGATTCGCTCGGCCAAGGTGATGGGTGAAGTACAGGCCGCGCGCAGTTTGGGCGTCCACATTCCAGATGGTGTCGCCGTCGATTTTGCGGCGGTCATGGAGCGGATGCGCAAGGTGCGTGCTGAGGTCAGCCACCATGATTCGGCCCAACGCTTTGCCGATCTGGGCATTGATCTCTTCCTGGGCGACGGTCGCTTTGGCAGCGCCAACACCGTCGAAGTGGTGAATGGCGAGCAAACCACCGTGCTAAATTTCAAGAAGGCGCTGATTTCGACTGGCTCGCGGCCCGCCCCCCTGCCGGTGCCCGGTTTGGCCGAAGCTGGGTATCTAACCAATGAACGGGTCTTTGAGATGACTGAACGGCCCCAACGGCTGGCTGTCATCGGGGCCGGCCCGATTGGGGCCGAATTAGCGCAATCCTTCCGGCGCTTTGGCTGTGAGGTAATCATCTTTGATGTCATTCCCCGTATGTTGGGGCGCGAAGACCCGGATGCGGCGGCGGTGATCAAGCAGGTCTTTGAAGGAGAAGGGATTCGGCTGGCGTTGGGCGCGAAGATCAGTCAGATTCAGAAAGACGCGGTCGGCAAAACTGTCCACTTCGAGTTGAATGGTCAACCGGAAACGATTACGGTCGATGAAATTCTGGTGGCGGCCGGGCGTACCCCCAACCTGGAAACTTTGAATCTGGAAGCAGCGGGCATTGAATATCACAAAAAAGGAGTGACGGTAACTGATACGCTGCGCACGACCAATCCGCATGTCTATGCGGCCGGCGATGTGGCCTCAAAATATCAATTCACTCATACCGCCGATGCCATGTCGCGCATTGTGCTGCAAAATGCCCTCTTCCCCGGCCCCAACAAAAAGGCCAGCGATTTGGTGATCCCTTGGTGTACCTATACCGATCCGGAAGTAGCCCATGTGGGCCTCTATGAGCAAGAGGCGCAAGAACAGGGCATTGCCGTCGAGACCTTCCAGTTTTCGATTGGCGATGTGGACCGTGGCCGCGCCGATGATGAACGGGAGAGTTTTGTCAAGGTGCATGTGAAGCAGGGCACCGATCAAATTCTCGGTGCCACCATTGTCGCCAGCCATGCCGGGGAAATGATCAACATTCTCACCCTGGCGATGACGACCAATATCGGATTGAAGAAAATTTCCGGTGTGATCTTCCCTTACCCCACGCAGGCGGAAGCGATTAAAAAGATTGCCGATAGCTATAATCGCACGCGCTTGACGCCCCTGGTAAAAAATCTCTTTACCCAATGGTTCCGCTGGACACGGTAGTTCTCCTTGTACGGTAGGGACGCCTAAAGTCAATCGTCCCTACCGTACAGGTGCTAATGATTGCAAACAAAGAAACGTAACAAGGAAGATAGAACACGAATGACAACCTCACCTGAATCCCCTGTTTCTGAATCTTTGGCAGAATTCAAAAATTCCTTCGCCTATGGGACCCGCACGGATTTGAACTTCAAGTTTTTGAAGAATCTACCAGATGCTGATGCTGCGCAATTTTTCCAGGATTTGCTCCATAAACTTGGGGATACGTTGGATGATAGCGATCTCACGCGCGTGGCCGACCATGTCTTTGCCTGGCAAGCAAAGGCGTATGCCGGCGCCGGCAACTGGCGCTATCCAGATGGGCCGTTTACACCGTTACACAAGCCATTAGCGGCGGCAAAGGTTGCGCTCTTGACCTCCAGCGGTCACTTTGTGGCAGGAGATGACCCAGAACCTTTGGGGATCAAAGGGATGACCCAAACCGAGGCGATGGCGCGGATTGATGATTTTCTCAAAGAGGAGCCGGTCTTATCAGTGATTCCGCGTGACACGCCGGCGGCGCAGTTGCGCGTGCGGCACGGCGGTTACGATATTCGCAGTGCGCAAGCCGACCCCAATGTCGCATTTCCTCTAGCCCACCTGCGCGACTTTGCCCAGGAAGGGCGGCTTGGTGAATTGGCGGCGAACGCCTATTCCTTTGTCGGCGCGTGCGCCCAAACGCCGCTGTTGAAACGGACCGGGCCGCAGTGGGTGAAGCGCTTACAAGCCGAAGCGATTGATGCCGTCGTCCTCGTGCCGGTCTGACCGGTCTGTCATGTGTCCGTGGGACACATTGCGCGCTTATTAGAAGCAGGGGGCATGGCGACTGTCGTGATTGGTGTGGCCGCTTTTCGCGACCGGCTGGCAGCCATGAGCCTGCCGCGTCTCGTTGTGACACCGCAGCTCATGGGGCGGCCAGTGGGCGCGCCAAACGACAAAACCCGCCAACGGGAGATTTTGCTGGCCGCGCTTGACCTGCTAGAAAATGCACAAGCCGGCAAGACGATTGTTGACCTGACGTAACGTAAAACGTTGCCGCATTTGTCGGTCAGCTGGACAAGGAGGCAGCAACGCTGTTAGTTCAGCGGCGCGATCAAGTAACATTTCTGTAGAAATGTTACTTGATCGCGCGCATCAATCAGTATATTAAAGGCGCGGATGAGCTACGCATGAAAGCAACGATGATCTTGTTCTGCCTGGGAACGCTGTGTGGCCCGCGCTTCACGAATCGCACCAACACTTGATGATGTTGAGACGAGATACGGCACCACCACGGTTAAGCCCATTTGAAAGAGCCGCAAAGTAGTAAGACCACCATTCAACAATGCATTGCCATGGTTGATCGTAATGAGAATTGTACCAACCACGATTGCATATTTAATGGATCGCCGGACTACCGCCGGTTCTTCGGCAATTTGTAACCACTCACGCATTATCGGGTTGTGCGCTCCTTGTCGCTAATGGTGCAATCATAAGTTTGTTTTTAGAGTGGCTTGGCGCGATGGTGACTGTAATGATTAGTTTTCCCAATTAAACCGATAAAATTAGAAGTTACGCAGTTGCCCCGGGAACGCTGGCATCCTGCCGGCAGCGGCTCGACGACTCGACGACTCGACTGAGCTCGCCGAAGTCTGAGCTCGCCGAAGTCTGAGCTCGCCGAACGTCCGCCAGAGATGGCGGGGCTCCCAACTGCGTAACTTCTAAAAATATAAAATGTGTATCGGTAGGGCTGGATTGGTGTGAATTCGCGTAAATCCAGCCCTATCGATCAGTTTCTCATCAGACTTATCTGCCGTGTAACGTTTGCAGCCCGTTGCCGCCTAATGTATAGAACCCTTCCATCTGTGCTTTAGCCTCTACCGCAGAAGTCCCCTGCGGAACAAATGTTGACGACCAACTAAACTCAGATTGACCGGCATCGAGGGCACGCACTGCCATTGTACTTAGATAACCAAGAAAGGGGGATGGTCCCACCATCGAATAGACCAGCGTGTGAGTTTGTTCATCCAGGCGCTCGAGTTTTTCTGCCACCTGATTGCCACCAGCCAAGGTCAGCGTCCGTACAGCACCAACCCCGGCGCCCTCTTGTGTGCTCTTCGTTACCGCGGACACGAATTTCCCTAAGCCGTTGAAGTCGCGCACCGATTGCCAGACTTGGTCGGCAGGCGCAGCGATCACTGTCTTGGCGGCGGCGTGCACTAAAGATTTGCCTTCATGCAGCGCTTGCAAGACCGCGACCACGGTGGCCGGTTCAGCCCGTTTGGTATAGTCGGCATTGACAAAGCTGTAGACAATCACGCCGTCACGATTCACTATATAGGTCGCAGGCAATGGCAGTTCCCAAGAGTCATCGCCGTTGTGGGCCGGAATATCAAAACCGATTTGCTGATAGATGGGGCGCACCGCTTCACTCACCGTGAAAACAAGGCCGTATTGACGGGCGAGCGCATTGTGGGCATCGGTTAAGACCTCATAGGTCAACCCATGTTTTTCAATCGACGTGAGCGATTTATCCGGTTGATTCGGGGAAATGGCCACGAGTTGCGCCCCTAGCGCCTGGAACAATGGCAGGGCATCTTGCTGCGCGCGCAACTCTAAATTGCAATAGGGACACCAGGCCCCGCGGTAAAAATTGATCACCACGGGCCCTTTTTCTAATAACGCAGCTAATGTAACAGTTTTGCCGACTGCGTTGGGTAGGGCAAAGACCGGTGCCTGATCCCCGATCTTGCTACTTTGGCCAGCAATGCCGGATTGGATCAGTTGCATGGTATCGGCCATGAGCGTATTGCGTAGTTCAGTCGGCATGCCCCCCAGCCTTTCTTTTTGAAATTGGGCGATTTGCGCGCTTAATGACATAAACCTCTCCTCTAGTGGTGTACCAGCCCTTTAAGTAGAGCGCAAAAATCTTTGCAAAACGATCCACCAAACCACACGAAGAAAAAGCTTAACTCTTCGTGTGGTTTGGTGTGATTGATATGTTGCCTTTCGAGCAGGCAACACATAATCTTGTGGATCGCTTTTTTCAAGACTTTATGGTTTTTACTTACGGCAACCGGCGCATGAAACAAAGTTGAAAATTCGCTGCTGCGGCACGCTTGGGATTGCCATGCCGGTTACCAGTATGACAGAGGGCAAAACGCTTGTCATGAACGCAATAGATGATTTTCGGCGCGCAGAATGTCATTACGGCGTATCCGCATCGCTCCCGGTGGTGATGTGACATTTGTCATGGTTGATGTCTCCATTACTCAACAGACACTGTCACCGTACCACCGCCATAGCCGTTGACTAGATCGCGCCCTTCAATGGTCACGGTGAGAACATCACTGGGGATGATCACATTCGGTTGGGTGCGGGTAAAGGGTTGCTCATTGGCGTGGTCATGCAGCAGGGTATGCTCGCCCAGCACGGCGCCGTCGGGAGCCAGCACGCGCCAGCCATCGGCATAGCGTTGGGGCGTATCATAGGGCGAGGAGATCGTCACCGCAAGATCGAAGGAGCCGTCCGCGTTTCGTGTGAGTTGCGCCGCCAGGATATCAGGGAAAGCGGCGGCATCGGTCATTGCAGTCGGGGCGACCGTTGGTGTTGGCGACGTTTGTGTGATCGGTTGCGACGGGCTGATACAGCCGCCCATTGCAATGAGCAAAATCCATACCATATAACAGTGCCGGAAAACCAAGCGGTTCATTTCGTCTCCTTTTGCTCACTCTTTCGTTTGTGCTTGGAGCTATTCTATAGCTTATAGTACGCGCTCTACGCAAAGCCATGATCGATACTCAGCGCGCCTACTTTTGCGTCCCTGTGTTGCCTAATCTACCAGCATCAGATCAAGACCCAGTAAGATCAAGGCCCAGCAAGATCAAGGCCCAGCAAGATCAAGGCAATGGCTTCTTTGCCAAGTCGAGGCGTATGGTGTGCCTTTTGTCGCTCATTTTGGCTGTGCTACAATCTCGCGCACGCGTTGCACGATCTCCTCATCATCGCCCGGCTGCAAACCAAAGGGGTTGATCAGAATCGCACCCTGATCCAATTCGCGCTCGCTCGGATGGATCGACGGCTGGCCTTGTTTAAGCGCCCAGATAAAATCATAGCCGGTCATGCCGAGCGCCTGCTCGTCGATGCGAATGCGCGCCAGGGGAAACCCTTTGTGGAACGGATCGACGGGTAGCACTTCGGCCTGCACATGCGGCAACCCAGCCACGCCATTGACAATCGTCTGCAATTGATGCAAGCAGCGCGCCTTTTCTGCGGCGTGATCGCGTTGGACAAAAAGGCGCAGCGCGGTCACGAGGCCGACGATCTCTTCTTTGCCGGCTTTGTAGCCACGCCCAATGCCCTGGCGCGGCACAAAGGGTAGATCAGCGGGGTTGAGCAGTTCGCGCGGCGCGGTCCAGACGCTGGGCGTAAAATCCATATCCAGATGCTGCCAGGCAATCGAAGAGATCAACGCTTTGCGCCCACAGACAAAGCCAGAAGCTTGCGGGCCACGGATATATTTGCCGCCGCTGTAGGCTGCTAGATCGGCGCCCTGGGCGATAAAAGCACGAATATTTTCCGGCTCGTCGCAGCGCCCCGCGCCATCGACAACCACAGGAATGCGGTGCTGATGAGCCACCGCTGCCACCGCGCCCAACGTAATGCCGCCGCGCGGCCAGGGCAGATACAACACCGCCACGGTCTTGTCGGTGATAGCAGCCGCAATATCTTCTGGTCGGCACAAGTCATCACTGCCCACTTCGACAATGCGCCCACCGGCGGCTTCCACGCCGTGGTCGTAATGGTTGCGATGCGCCTTAGCAATGATCACTTCATTCGCCATACTATCCGTGTGGGGCAATTTATCCATCTTCACTGGGTCCAGCCCGGCGATACAAGCAGCAATCGCCAACACCAGCCCAGCCTGCGCGCCAGACGTAACGTAGGCCGCCTCGGCGCCCGTAATTTCGGCGATAATTTTACCTGCTTGGTATTGCAATTCCTCGATACAGACAAAGGACTGGGCAGCCTCGGTCATGGCTTGGACCACTTCGGGTGGCATCAACGTGCCGCTGAGGCGGGTGAAGGTGCCGGTGGCGTTGATCACCGTGCGCACGCCCAACTTTGCGTAGATATTGGACATATAGTTACCTTTCTAAAAATCTTGTGCACAAAATTGGGATAAGATGCCAACAAAAAATCTACCGCAAAGGCGCAAAGCTCAGTGGCGCGGGGAAGGCAATAACTGCAAAATATCTCACACAAAACCGTAGTTGCTCTTCCTTTGCGTCTTTGCGGCTCTGCGTGAGTTGCTTACTTTTTACCCTAGCCTTTGGCAAATGAATACATACAAAGCGGAATTTCCATCTCTTCTGGCGTTAGCCCGCCGTGATGGCCGTAATATTTCTGCTCGAACTTACCCTTTTCGTACCACCAGACTGATTCGCCAGCATAAGGCAGGACAACCAAGTTGCCCAACCGGCTGAGCAGGGCAGGCGACAGCGGCTGCGGACCAAAAAGTCCCTGTTCGATCAAGGCTTGCGTTTTGTGGACCGCGGCCTTGCCCTCGAGCCGTTCGGCCAGAAAACCTTGTGCTTCGTCTAGCCAGGCATCGCGGACATACAAGAAGATGTCCCGCGGGGAGCCGCCGGGCGGCAAAGGATCACCTTTGCGGTCGGTGCGCAGAAAACGTTGAAAACGTTTGAGGCGCGGGTCGCGATTCAGATAGATCGTCGTGTGCGGATCGACGTGGGTCAGACCATGGTCGGCGGTGAGGATCAACAAGACATTTTTCGATTCACGCAGTAGCGGCTGCATAAAAGCCCGCTCCATACAAAACAAAAAGGTCTCGATCTCGGCCTCGATCTGCGGCGAATCGGGGCCGTAGACGTGGCCGATGGCGTCGATCTTATCATGGTAGAGCAAAAAGTAGGCCGGCGTCGGGCTCGCGGCCAGTTGCAGGCGCATGTTCAAAAGGCCCTCGGGCAAGGTGATGTAGGGGCTGACATGGGCGCCGCGGTACATCCAATCCGAATAGGTGGAGGGTGTATAATCGCGATGTTGGTAGACGTAGGAGGTGACGCCCGCGTGCGCCAGATCTTGGTAGAAGGTCTGCGGTGGATACAATTGTTCTGCCGTTATGCCCGTCGGCTGGAGCGTTTCACGCTGCCTGGTGCCGGCAAACGAAAACATGAGCGGGGCGATGACGGCATCCAGTTGCGGCTCGTAATATTGCCATTCAAATACGCCATGCTGCGCCACCGGCAGGCCCGAATGAAGGCAGGTGACATGGGCGGCCGTGGTCGAAGGGAATTGCGAAGTCCAACAAGCAACCACGCCAGCTTGGCCAAAGCGCTGCAAAAAAGGATCGTGTTCGGCAAAGCGCTCGAAGAAGCGCCAGCCGAATGCATCAGCCAGCACGAGGACGACGGCATCATATTGATGCGCCGCCGGCTGGCCGAGCAACGCCAATGCGGTGGCCGACGCTTGACCCGTGAGGAGTGACTTGACCAGGTGCGGCAAGTCGGCAAAACAGCCATGCCCATAGTTAGGGCGAACGAAGTGAGTCATAGTGTGCAGTATACATGAAGCACGGCGAACGTCCAACCAAGTAAAAGAGCTAAAGCCACATCTTAACGCGAAGACGCAAAGGAGCAAAGGTTTCACAGCGCCTTTGCTCCTTTGCGTTAAGATGTAACTCATCAGCAAAAGCTAGTACACATGGGCGGAAATAACCATACTATTCTCCGGTGAATCAGTAGTGAATAAGTAGGACAGTGAGACAGTACAAAAACTGTTCTACTGTCCTACTGATTAAAAGTCTTAATTAAGCCCAAGTGTACGAGATACAATTGATAAGTGTAGCTTAAAGTTCGACCAA
>JBBRVA010000083.1:0-15187 GCA_038247295.1 Caldilineales bacterium
GAAATATCGCCGTATCATCGAAAATGTCGAAAGCGTGCTCGGCTATGCGCTCGACCCGATCCACATGCTGGGTGGCGGCACGCAGAACACATTACAATGTCAGTTCACCGCCGACGCCACCAATCGCCCGGTGATTGCCGGTCCGGTCGAGGCGACGACGATTGGCAATCTGATTATGCAGATGAAGGCGCTGGGTGCGATCAGTTCGTTGCAGGAAGGGCGTGCGGTAGTCCGCCGCTCGTTTGAAGTGAAGACCTACCAACCAGCCACCAGTCGCGACCAATGGGACGCGGCGTATGGCAAGCTAAATTCGATCATTGAGCTACAGGCGCGGATTTAGGCGGCGTGGCTTGACGGCCTATCCATGATCCACACTGTCCAAAACTGTGCCACTATTCACACCAACCAAAGGAACACAAATCTTATGACCCACCACCAAGCCGCCTACGACCTGCTGGCGGAAACGCTGACCAACCAGGGCATTGATGTTGAGGCGGTCAAGGCCGCGTTAAAGCGCCAAGTGATCGAGACACCCAGTTGGGGTTATGCCAACAGCGGCACACGCTTTAAGGCTTTCCCCTGGCCGGGCGCAGCGACGACGACGCGCCAAAAACTCGACGACGCTGCTATGGTTCACAAGCTGACGGGCATCGCCGGCTCGGTCGCGGTCCACATTCCGTGGGATGTGCCAGAAGACAATGACTATGTGGCGATGTGCCAATATGCCGAAGAGCAGGGCATCCGCATTGGCGCGGTCAACCCGAACGTCTTTCAGGATGAAATTTATCGCCTGGGTTCGCTGGGCAACCCAGACAGCGGGGCACAAGAACAGGCGCTCGATCATCTGCTGGAATGCTGTGAGATCATGACCAAGGTCAAGAGCAACGCACTGAGCCTGTGGTTTGCCGATGGCACCAATTACGCCGGCCAGGACGATCTGCGCCAACGCAAGCGCCGCTTCGAGCAGCATCTGAGCACGGTCTACAAACATCTGCCAGCCGGCGGACGCATGTTGCTGGAGTACAAATTCTTCGAGCCAGCCTTTTACAGCACCGACATTCCCGATTGGGGCACGGCCTATGCCTGGTGCTTAAAGCTGGGACCGCAGGCGCAGGTGTTGGTCGATCTGGGCCACCATGCGCAAGGGGTGAATATCGAGCAGATTGTGGCCTTTTTGCTCGATGAAGGGCGGCTGGGCGGTTTCCACTTTAACAACCGCAAGTATGCCGACGACGACTTGATCGTCGGCACGACCAACCCGTACGAACTGTTCTTGATCTACAACGAACTGGCGGCGGGCGAAGTAAGCACGGATGAAACAGTCCACAGTACGGCGCACAACGTGGCCTATATGATTGATCAATCGCACAACATCGAAGGCAAAATGGAGGCGATGATCTACTCGGTGATCAACTGCCAAGAGGCTTACGCCAAGGCCTTGTTGACACCGCGCCAGCCGATTGCAAGCGCGCAGGCGATTGGTGATGTGCTGGGCGCGCATCGGCTGCTCAGCGACACCTTCCGCATTGATGTGCGCCCACTGTTGGCTCAAGTGCGCGAGGAAATGGGCGCGCCGACCGATCCAGTGGCGGCGTATCGCGCCAGTGGCTATGAAGAGCAGGTGCGTAATGCGCGCGGCAAAGCGGCGACGAGCGGTGGGTATCAGTGATCAAAATCGATCCAGAAGATCTGATTCATATCCTGACCCAAATTTGTACGTAGGGGATGGCCGAAAATCTGCGCGTTACACAACACGCGCAACAAGAGATGGTGGAGGAAACCATTTTACTGGACGAGGTTCTCCAGACAATCGCTACAGCGACCATCCTCGAAAATTATCCGACCCATCAGCGCGGTGCCTGCTGTTTGCTGGGCGGGCCTACGCACAATGGACGTAATTTGCATATCGGCTGCACGACAACACAGCCAATTTTGATTATAATTACGGTGTATGAACCCAAGCCACCGAAGTGGGTGACACCGGTTCAGCGGAGAGCAAAATAACATGAGATGTACAATTCAGGGTTGTCCTGGCGAATACGAAGAACGCTTGATTGTTCATACCGTGCGCCACAATGGTCAAGTCATCGTGATCGATCATGTACCAGCGGAAGTCTGTCGCATCTGTGGTGATGTTCTGTTGAAACCGCAAACCGTGCGCTCGATCGAGGTGCTATTACACGCCTTGCCCCAACCCACACAAATGGCCCCGCTGTACGAATATGCAGCGGCCTAAGCGCAGTTTGCGCCACAAATCAGCCGGGCCTAAAAGGAGGGTAAAATGATTTCTGAACCGATTGTCTTGAAACCAGAATGGAACGAATGGCTAGAAGAGAGTGCCCGTCAAGAAGCGCGTACGCCTAGCGATCTGGTCAACGAGGCGCTGGAATATTATTATCATTCACGCCAGCGTGAAAAATTGAATCAGGAGATTGCAGCCTACGAAGCGATGCACGCCAAGCTGTGGCAATCTATGCCTGGTGAATGGGTGGCAATTCATCAGCAAAAGCTAGTCGATCAGGATCCTGATCGACTAGCCCTATACCGTCGCATACGGGCCAAGTATGGTCGCATCAGTGTTCTTCTACGCCAGGTACATGAGCAGCCGACAGAAGAAATCTGGTGGCGTTCAGTACGCACAGAAGCAGTCGGCCCATGAAATTCAACTATATATACTCATTATTTTCCTGCGGCACCGCACATGCAAATCCGCTTAGGGGTCCCGGATGAAGCATTAAAAATTGGGCCGTTGTTGGCATTTGTCGATAGTGGCGCCGATGCAACCATTGTCCCGTTGCGCTATATTCGTCAATTAAACGTGCAAGCGGAAGACAGTAAATTTCTGCGCAGTCAGTGGGGCGAACGCAGACAGGTGGATATTTACTGGCTCGACCTTGGCATTGGCAATCTCCGTTTCCCCGCGATTGAAATCATTGCCGATGACCGCAGCAATGAAGTAATTATTGGTCGCAATATCTTGAATATGTTACGCGTCTTGCTCGACGGCCCGCAACAAATGTTAGAAATTTCAGAATAAAATCAATCGCGGCCTTTATACACAAAATTTGTGGCATAAAGCGAAGTATAACAAAACTCGGCCTTGGATGGACTGGTCTACCGCAGCAATTTGCTGGGCCGCGACCGGGCGATCGACATTGGGGTAAGCTTGGTAGGAAAACGCGGCTTGTTGTCAGGCGAACAACAAGCCGCGGTTCTCCCTCACTAGGAATAAGCTTGATCGGCTTAGGCTAACCACGTCCGAAAAAGTTCGACCCGCACTTGCCAGCGATGGTTTACTGGGTCCAATTGAATCACATCGTAATCTCTCAGATATTCTAGTAGATCATTCAGGCGGGTCTGGATAGAGCCGGCACCAAGCTGCCGCCGCAGAGAGCCTTCACGCAGACCGTCTGGTTTTGCGGCTAAGCAGCGTAGCACGCGCTCACTCTCAGGCTCACTTTGCTGCACCTGACGCATCAGGTTAGCAAAGTAGCGCGTGCTCAACCGGCCAAATTCTGGGTCTTGAAGCGCCAGGTTGACGTGAGCAACAGTCAAGATGGGGTCGGGCTGCGTGAGAGGCGATTGATTTTGTGCCACTTGAGTCGTGTAATGGTGAACCCCGAAATGGCCGATCAGTTGTACGAGATAGGGCTGGCCAGCGGTAAGGTTGTAAATATAATCGAGGGCATCAGCCGTATGCAAAGGCGCAAAGTTGGCATCGGGCGCGAGCAGCAGGCGCACAGTATCCTCTTTTTTTAAATAGCTGACCCGAATTGTACGTACGCCGTGCACAAAGGGATTGGTATATTTACGGTCAAAATCTTTGGCTGGGGTATTAGTGATAAAAACAAAGCCAAGATTTGGAATCGATTCAAAGAGTTGCCAGAAAAACTCCATCAAGTGCTCCCGCATTAGATGGCTGGGAAATAGGACGCTGGTCAACTCAAAACTATCGATGCCAATCACCAACGTTAGATTACCGAGGCGGGCGCACGTTTTGCGAAGATAGGCGGCGACAGTTGGAAATGGATCGCTGTCCAGTTCGCGGGCGAACGGCGACGAATCACCCATGCCATCAGCGATTTCCTGGCAGAGGAGGGTTAGAATTTGCTTACTCGCATCATACCCGCCCACGATTTCGCGCAAATTGACCAAAGCCAGAAGCACAGTCGTACGGTTGGCAGTGGCAGCCGAACGGAGCAGTGATGTTTTGCCCATTTGCGGCTGCCCAAAGAGTAAAACGGGCTGCACCCGCCCCGCGCTCCACACGCGTTTGAGCGCGCCCAATTCACCGTTGCGGCCAAAGAGCAATTTGCGTTCTAGCAGTGGTGAAGAGAAGCTAAAAGGGTTTGGGCCAGGTTTCAGTGGTGTACGCGATAAGGTAAGCGTCGGCCACTGGTTCACCTGGAGCCGAAATTGTGCGGCCAAGGCTTGAATCAAATCTCGCTCGGTCTCTGGCAATGCTTGCTGATTGAGGATGGCATCTAGCCTGTTATTAACTGTATCCAAAGCTAGCTGCTTGTGGATTGGATCATTGGATTGAGCATAGAGCCAACCATAGCGGACGACATCGCGCAAGTGGCCAAACACTTTCCATGTTTCCGCATGCCAGGGTTGATCGGGTGGGCTAGGCAACTTGATCAGCGGCTCGCGCACCAAATTTTCGCTATCGAATAAAGTGGCGAATGCTTGGGCAATATCGTAGAGTTCTTTGCCATAGCTAGTAGCGGCGACTTGCTTAAACGCCTCGGCAGCCTTATGCGGATGGTAGCGATGTAGGTAATAAAACCCGGCCACCACTGCCTTGGCCGCCGTATCGAGTGGCAGATTGTACGTGATCGGGGTCTGGCCGAGCGCGCTAATCGTCTGTTCTATGCGCCGTTGCTTGCGTTGATCTTGCGCTTTAACCGGTGGTGTCGTTTGGGCAGATCCCAATCGGCGTGTCGACCAACCGCCAGCGGTTGTAGGTTGACCAGCTGATTGGATTGGAACCGGGGAAAACAGGATCATCTCCCAAACATAAGCTTTTACGGCGGCTTTTTTGGCAAAGGTCGCAACTTTTTCCACCGTCGCATCGCCAGAAGATTCAGACAAAACTTGCTGAACGCTCTCCTTTATTAGTGTGTGCTGTCGAGTGTAACGCCATAGTTGGTCTGCATTGGCGAGGCCAATCGACCAGTTGCGCGCCAGCCAAGTTTCCAGATAAGTGCGCAACGGCGGGACTGGCCACCAAGTTATGTGTGGGGCGCGCCAGGGGCCAGATTGCGTAGGCTCGACAAGTGGATTGAAAAAGATCAGCAGCCAATCTAGTGGATAGGCGAGGCCACAGAGCACACCGCCAAAACTAGCCAACGCGCCGCTGCCGGCCACGATGAGATCGGCGCGGCCCACCTGCCAGACAGTCTCGCCCTGTTTGGCATGGTTGATCGCCAGGATGCTAACCCCTAACAATAGGCCGATCACCAACATAGCAAGCATGGACAAGGTGGGAATGTTTCGGCTGTCGTCAAAAAAAGTAAAGAAAATGGCATATGTCATGCCAAAGGCCAGGCCGCAGAGCAGACCATAGACGATGCCATCGATCATGCCCAACGAGTGCGAGGCGTACGTGTACCCTAGTGACAGAGTAATCCAGAGGGCAAGCGTAATGCTATGCGCCACCGCCATCGCGATACCACCCGCCAGCCGTCCCCATAAGAGCGCAGAAAAGCTTAACGCCAGCATTGTCGCCAAACCGATGCTCGAACCAACAAGCACGCTATCCAATATCAGATCGGAAGCTTGACGCCCCAGTTGCAACACAGCATAGAGACCCTCCACGACCAACAGACAAGCGCTGGCCAAGATCAGCGCCATCCACAGTAATTGGATTTGTGCAGGGTTGCGTCGAAACCATTGCTGCCACTTTGATAGCTGCCAGTTAGTGGGCGGCGGTTTTTCCTGGCGTTTACCGTAGAGAAAAAGCTGAACATAATCATCTAAGGCTTGCGGAAACAGAAAAATCCAATGCAAGAGCGTGAGATAATCGCGTCCATTGCTAGCAGATAACGGCTGCGTAAACGAAGGTGACAAATCAAGCTGTGGGGTATCATCGTACAGTCTCATATACGATTAATTTTACAACGATGCCGATGGATATACAATGTCGGCAAAAATCTACGCACGCAAAATCCGCACATCGCCCTCGCGCCGGGTGATGCGTTGCGCATCCATCTCTTCCAGTAAGGCCTGGGCATATTTACGGCTGGTCTGAAAGAGATCGCGCACTTGGGCCAGGGTAATCGAGCCTTGGGTCTGGGCAAAGGTTTGTACTTGCGCCACCATCGTTTCGAAGTCGGCGCGCCGGAAGAGAATACCGTCGCCAATCCGCACCAGCGTCCCCCGCTCAATCAGCGATTCTAACAGTTCAACATCGCCACCAATCATCCGCAACAGATCCGGCGTATTGGGCGGAGCGAACGGCTCCTTGGCAAATGTGGCCAACAGATGATCCACCATGGTCTGTTGGTGTAACGTTAGTGCCACCTCGAAGCCTTGCACCCAGACAAAGTTATCATCGGCATCAACAACATCCGCCGTCTTGGCCGCGTTAATCACCGCGTTGAAGAGGCGCACGGGCAGATCAATGCCACTGAGGGTAGCTTGCAAGCGCGTGCGCACTTCGCCACGCGCCATACCGCGGCGCAATGGTGATTGACGATGAAAGGCTGCCAACAATTCGCGCAGGCGTTGCAACGTTTGCTCCCAGGTTTCGACGGTGAGCAAGGCTGGCTCGGCGCCTGTTTCCAACGTTATCAGCGCGCCCAGGTTACGCAATTCATCTAATGCTTCCTGGCCTAGATCCAGGTCCAACTCACTCTGCGCCAATAATGCAGGCGCCGTCAAAAAAGGTCGGCGCATGAGTGTTTGTAAGAGCACTTCATCGGGCGCGCCCTTGGCCAAGGTTTGCAGGCGGGCAAGCGCTGCTGGATCAAAGCGACGCCAGCGCCGGCGTGGGTGGGGGCTCAAAATAACCCCACCGCCCAAGGTGGCACTCGGTGAAGGCTGGCGTAAAATGAAGTGGTCGCCAGAGACGACCACGGCTGGACGTTCTAGATACAATTGCAACCACCCACTCTCCCCCGGTGCTAAACGCTCGGCGCCCAACAAACGAATGGTGGCTGGAATCTCGGCGGCGCCGCTGAAAAAGTCGGCGGGTTGGTTGTGTTCAATCGCTTTGGGTGCATCGGCCAGGAGACGGAATTGCACATCGATTAGTTGGGTGGTGCGCACGGTACCCGGTTTTACCACCACATCGCCACGCCGTATCTGCTCGGTGCTCACCCCACCCAAATTGATCGCCAGCCGGCTGCCTGGTTCGCCCCGTTCGATCGCTTGTTTGTGCGTTTGCAGCCCACGAATACGCGCTGGGTGGCCAGCCGGCAAAATTTCGACACTATCGCCGACACGCAAATAGCCATCGCTTAAGGTGCCAGTGACCACGGTGCCAAACCCACTCAGGCTAAAGACGCGATCCACCGGTAGACGCGGACGGGCGCGGTTACGGCGCGGGGCGAGTCGCCCCAATGTCGCAGCAATTGCCTGCCGCAGTTCGGCCAAACCGGCGCCGGTTGTAGCACTGACGCGCACCACAGTGGCATCGGCCAGCCGTGTGCCTTGGACGAGTTCAACCACATCCAACTCCACCAGGTCCAGCCATTCTGGATCGTCGATTAAGTCAACTTTGGTCAGCGCAATAACGCCGGCAGGTACAGCCAACAAATCCAATATGGCCAAATGTTCGCGCGTCTGGGGCATCACACCTTCGTCCGCGGCGATCACCAAGAGTGCGGCATCGATGCCGCCGACGCCAGCCAGCATATTCTTGATAAAATCAATATGACCCGGCACATCAATCACACCGACAGCTTCAATTTTAGATGACGACTTGATCGGTGCAACTGGTGCCTGTTTTCCGTTTTCCGTTTTCCGTTTTCCGTTTTCCTGTTTTTCGGCAACAGAAAGATCGATCCAGGCAAAGCCTAGATCGATCGTCATGCCGCGCGCTTTTTCTTCTTTGAGCCGGTCGGGGTCGATGCCAGTGAGGGCGCGAACGAGGGTAGATTTACCGTGGTCTACATGGCCAGCCGTGCCGATAACATACATAATAATTAATGGTTAACGCTAAATGGTAAATGGTGAATGCTCAACGCAATCAACCATTTTGGATAACAAATAAAAATTAACAATTGATCATTAACCATTCAGCGTTAACCGTTATCAACGTTTGTTGCCATTCGTCATCAGTTGTTCGGGCGGTTCGCCGGTCATGATGCCGGACGTGCGGCGCATGGTGCCTTGGTTGGCGTAAAGTTCAGCATTGCGGCGCTGACGTTGCCATTCGTCTTCCATATGGCGCACTTGGTCGTCGCGGGTCTTCACCGCTTCTTGCATACCATCCAGCCACGCTTGCGCCGTGCCGAGGAAGTAATTGCCATAGGTCTCTTGTAGCTTCCAAACCTGCTGGATCAGCGTCTCATGGATTTTCAGATCATGGTGAATGGGCGGGAAACGCTCAACGACCTCGCGGTTGTATTTATCCTGTTCCGACCAGAGATGCTCTTGGCGCAGCTCGGCCTTGCGCCGCTTCTTTTCATAATCTTCGCGAAATTCGTCCATCTCGCGCCGCACACGCTCTTCGGCCAAGCGTTGCAATTCTTGAACCTGGCTCTGTTCGCGCAGGATCATATCCTTGAATTCTTGCATTTCTTGTACAGAGCGCCGGGCAATGTCGATCTGTTGCGAGAAACTCTGCACCCGTTCGTAGGCTTGGGCAACAATCGTCTTTTGTTCTTCGATGGCTTCTTTCCAGCGGGTCAACACTTGTTCGCGGTCGACCACTGTGGCCCGCATCTTCTCCATAAAGGAGATCTGTTGCTCACGCAAGGTTTCGACGATAGGTGGGATTTTTTCAAATTCGTTGGCAGTTTTGCGAATGCCTTCTTCCAAGATCGGGATGCGGCCCGAAACGGCTTCTGTACGTTTGAAAAGCTCCACTGTCTCTTGTTGGAGCTGGGCAATACGGCGGGTATCACTGGTGCGCTGCTCGGCTAAAAAGGGAATTTGGCGGGTGCGATCTTCAATTTCTTTGCCAAGACCGCCAATCTGGTTGCGCACGCCCATAATCAACTCGGAAAGCCGATCGTCTTCGACAGCCCGAATCTGAATCGCTTCTTCCAGGCGCCCAATGCGCGGCAATTCACGCCGCACCTCGCCGATCTCACGGCTCAACATCTCGCGATCACTCAGGCGCGCCCGCTCTAGATCCCGCTGCGCTTGCACACGACCATCGTCACCGCGCTCGACCAGCGCCGTAATTTCTACCTTCGAATTCTGGATCGCCTGTTCTAGCTGGCCGAACTTGGTCAAATGACCTTGAGTTGATGCGAGACGCCCTTCAAGTTCCTGAATTCGACGTGCTTGTTCTATAATATCAGAGGATTGAGCTTCGATGCGCTGTTGCAGCCGAGCAATTTCAGCCCGATCCCGCCGATGCTCTTCATCTAACCAGTTTACCATCTGGGCAAGTTGTGCAATTTCCATGGATCTTCACCTTCGCTTACCTTTTCACTTATCATCACTTTGTCGGGACACAGAACCAGAAGCCCTACATACACGGAGGGTAACATGGTGCGCCATTGCCTGGTGCAATGGATAGTAACTTTTCTAGATGTGCCAAGAGCCGTTCATTAACGTGTAGTTGCAACGATGCGCTACGTATTTCATACGCTTAGCAATCCATGCTACGAGCTAATCCGTGTTATAATTCCTTGGTATAATCAACAGGTTCGAACTGATTCAGCACATTATTATATACTGGGCTGGCTCACAAATGAGAATCCGTCTTCCAGGTAAAACAAGTGATAGCTTGCTCATTTATGCCAGTGCTTAGTATATCATTATTCGAGTGGGGATTCAAACAGGGTAGGCAACGGACAATCGACGATTGCCAATCGATAGTGGCGAATTGACGAATAGGCAATCGCTTTATTACGTGGTTGCTACCCGCAATTGAGGATAATTTTGATAATTAAATTCGAGAATTAACTATGCGAATAGGCATTGATGCCCGGCTAATGTACTACCAACCGGCAGGTATCAGCCGGTATACATGGCACTTGTTACATGCGTTAGCAGACCTCAATCCCAATGACGAGTTTCTGGTCTTTCAACATTATAAACATCGCCCGCCATTAATTTCCCAACCCAACTTTCGGCGCAGCACGCTCTATACACCAGCCCACCACCGGCTGGAACAGTGGGTGCTGCCGCTGGAACTGCTCCGGCACTCGCTTGATCTGCTGCACAGCACCGATTTTATTCCGCCTTTGCGCTCATCGGTGCCAGCAGTGATCACCGTACACGATCTGGCGTTTCTGCATTGGCCTCACTTCTTGACCACTGACAGTGCTGCCTACTATGGGCAGATCGATCGCGCCGTCAAACATGCCCATCACGTGATCGTACCCAGTGAGAGCACCAAGAAGGATTTGATCCGCCAACTGGGTGCGCCGGATGACAAGGTCAGTGTGATCTACGAAGCAGCTGACCCGATCTTTCAACCGTTGCCCCTGCTCTCTACGCGGCGCGAAGTACAGGCAGAATTCAAAGTGCCGGAATCTTACATTCTCTTTGTCGGCACAATTGAACCACGTAAAAATGTCAATGGTCTGCTACACGCTTTCCGCCATCTGCGCGACAAGTACAACGTAACCAACACGGGGCTGGTGATTGCTGGCGGGCATGGCTGGCTCTACGAAGAGACAATGGAAACAGTCGACCGGCTAGGTCTACAGGAAAGTACGTTTTTCCTGGGGCGCGTGCCCGATGATAAATTGCATAAATTATATGTGGGCGCCCGCTGCCATGTGCATGCCGCCCATTATGAAGGCTTCGGCTTGCCGCCGCTAGAGGCGATGGCCTGTGGCACACCTACCGTAGTCAGCAACATTAGCAGCTTGCCGGAAGTCGTTGGTGATGCCGCCTTATTGGTCGACCCCAACAACCCAGAAGAGATTGCCGTTGCCATCCATCGTTTGCTCACCGACGACGATTTGCATGCCGAAGTGCGCACCAAGGGCTTGCAACGCGCCCGCTGTTTCAGCTGGGAGTTAGCCGCCCGCCATACAATGGAAGTCTATCACAAGGCGGCCAACGAACGCCGGGTTGTCCTGCCCCAGGCCGCCTGATCAGGCGCTTGTTCTCGTTTTCGTTCTCAAAAATCGGGGACCGACCGAGAATGAGAACACGAATGAGAAAAATCCCAGTATGAAAATTCTTTTGCTTACGCCCCAACTACCCTACCCGCCGCGCCAGGGTACGACGATTCGTAACTACAATTTAATCCGCGAATTGGCGCAACGCCATACGATTGATCTGCTGACTTTCCTAGCCCCAGGTGACAAATTAGATGCCAACAGCCCGCTTCATGGGCTATGCCGCCACATTGGCGCGCTACCGCAACCAGTTCGCTCGTCGGCACAGCGTGCGCTAGACACGCTTCGCTCACCACTGCCCGACATGGGGCTCCGTCTGCAATCTGCGCCGATGCATGATCTGGTGCAACGCTGGGTGCAGACGAATCAGTACGAGCTTGTGCAGATCGAGGGCATCGAGATGGCCCAATATGGGCTACGGGCGGTGGGGAAAATTGATGACAAGCTGACGCCCAATTACAGCCGGGGAAGACAAGCTGACCAGGCGCAGATGGTAGCCCGGCCCATCCTTGTTTTTGATGATCACAATTGTGAGTATTTGTTGCAGAAGCGCAATGCGCTGACCGATTTGCGCCTGCCACGACGCTGGGCGGCGGCGGCGTATAGCCTAGTGCAATGGCAAAAACTGGTGCGCTATGAGGCCCATATCTGCCGTCAAGCCGATGTAGTCCTAGCCGTGAGCGACGCCGACAAAGCTGCGTTGGCCAATCTAGCGCCCGGCCAGCCGATTACGGTCGTATCGAATGGTATCCGCGTGCGTGAGTACCAAGAGACGCCGTCCAGCACGCCACAAGCTGGCGTCTCAGGTCGATTCAATTTAGTCTTTACGGGCAAGATGGATTATCGGCCCAATATTGATGCAGTGCTCTGGTTTGGCCGCCAAGTGCTGCCATTGATCCAGGCGCGGACGCCAGAGGTTTGTTTTCAGATTGTCGGCATGAATCCACACCCTCGGTTGGACGCGTTGCGGGCGAATCCTGCGATTGAGATTGTCGGCGCAGTGGCAGAGACCCAGCCCTATATCCAAAATGCAGCCGTCTACGTAATCCCGATGCGGGTGGGCGGGGGCACGCGTTTTAAGGCACTGGAAGCCATGGCCTGTGCCCGCCCGATTGTCAGCACCACCTTGGGCGTCGAAGGCATCCCCGTGCGTGATGGGCAGGAGTTATTACTGGCAGATTCCCCACAAGCTTTTGCCGATGCCGTGGTACGTTTGCTGGATGACGCGCAGAGCAACGCCACAGTCAATCGCCAGTTGGGCGAGCAAGCGCGGCGCTTTGTGGAGAATCGGTACGACTGGGCGCAGATTATGCCCCATCTCGAGCAAGCATACGCCACGGCGCGCGCCGACCGAGGATGACGGCGGACTATTTCACTATGACCTGACAGGATAACAGCCCAAACGCAAAGTCGTTGGCTGGAGTCATTGTTGCGTTGACAAGATGATAGGAGAACAAGGATGTCAAATCATAAACCCATTCGTGTCGGTTTCATTGGCGCAGGGTGGAGCGAACGGGTGCAGATTCCCATGTTTCGTCTGGGTGGGCTAACGGTGCAGGCAATCACGTCTGGCAACCCCGACAACGCCCAACGGGCGGCAAAAAATCTAGATATACCAGAGGTTTATACCACCTGGCAGGAGTTGGTGGCAAGCCCAAAGGTGGACGTAGTCAGCATCGTTGCGCCGCCGCATCTGCACCGCGCAATTGCCGTGGCCGCCTTGCAAGCAGGCAAACATGTGATCTGCGAAAAACCAACCGCGCTCAACGTGGCAGAGGCAGAAGCAATGTTGGCGGCAGCTCAGGCGGCGCCCAACCAATTAGCCATCATCGACCATGAGTTACGCTTTCACCCGCGCCGCGTTCACCTGCGCCGGTTGGTAAAGGAAGGCTATGTTGGCAGTGTCCTGCTGACCAATATCAGTGTGTTATCCGGTTCGCGCTTAAACCCAGAAACGCACTGGAGTTGGTGGAGCGATGCCGAACGGGGCGGGGGCATGTTGGGGGCGGTAGGCAGCCATATGCTGGATCAGTGCCGCTGGCTGGTGGGTCGTATCGACGCCGTTGCCGCGCAATTGCAGACAGGCCATTTCTACCGCACGGACGCGATCACCGGTCGCCAGCACCAGGTGACGGCGGATGACCATGCTAGCCTGCTGTTGCGCTTTGCCAACGGCGCGCAGGGAACCATTACGGTCAGCGCGCTCTATCCCGGCGAAGCAGCCACAGAGATCACCATTATCGGTACGCAAGGTGCATTGCGGCTGGATGGTAAAAATCAATTGTGGGGCGCGCAGGAAAGCGATTTCTACAAAGGCCACTGGCAGCTAATCGAGACCCAGCCGCTGCCTGCGGTGTTGACCACGGCGGTGCAAGCCAACCCATTTGCGGTCGGCAGTTACTATTTGGCCCAAGCCTTGGCCAAGGCGTTGCCCACTGGCGAACACGTTTTGCCCGATGCAGCCAGTTTCTACGATGGTCTAGCCGTCCAGCGCGCGCTCGATGCAGCACGCGAGAGCCATGTGCAGAAGAGTTGGGTGGGGTTATGAACAATAATTGGTAAGTGGTGATTGGTAAGCAGGTAGTCCATTACTTACCACTTACTAACTCATGTTACGCACTGGGCACCCAGAGGGTCACTGCCATTAAGTTAAGAAAAAATCGTTGCATTGTAGGTGCGGTTTTTAACCGCACATGGGTGGTCTAACCGAGATTGTGCGGTTAAAAACCGCACCTACAATGCCTTAACTTAATGGCAGTGACCCAGAGGGTACCCGCGCCATCCCTGGCGGCAGGCCGGCAGGATCGGGTGCCCCCTGGGCGCGTTCCCAGGAGAAGCTGCGTAACATCACTTACTAATTACCATTTACCACTGCCTACCACCCCCAACTCAATCGCTCCTCCAACCAATCATGATCGCCGCTGCCGTAGCCAAATTCGATTTTGAAGAGTTTCTGCTGCTCACTGCCATCGGTGCGCATAGTGTAGACACCCCAAGCGCCATCGCGATCGCTGACAAAGGCCACATAGTTACCGTCTGGGGAGGCGGTGGCCAGGCCATCATGGGCAGGACTGTCGGTCAGCCGCTGCACAGCACCGTTCGTTGGGTTCACCAGATAGACATCCCAGTTGCCGCCGCGACTAGAGGTGACCAACACTTGTGAGCCCAGATTGTCGGATGGCAAATCGCCCGGCCAGTCGGTCACACCCACTGGTTTGCCACCACTGGTATCCACCAGATAGACCCCGCAAACACTGCCATTTTCCCAGATATCACAGCCGTTATAGGCGATGCGACCATCTTTCAGAAAGACGGGGTAGCGGCCAAAGATCTCCCAGGCATCGTAGCGCAATGGGCTGACGGTAGCGCCATAATTGGTATCCTGTTGCAAATAAAGCCGTTGGCGGCGATCACCTTCGTAGGTAGACTCGAAGACCAGCGTCTTGCCTGAGATGGCCCAGTGCGAACGACCATCTTCGGGGTGGGCGCTGATTAAGCGCGGATCTTCGCCCAGTGGCCCCATGAGGATCAAGTTATTGAGGTCACCTTCTTCACTGTTGGCCACCAGATTGCCCTGCGGGCTGAAATCAGGTTGGCGGCGGCCAGGAAGTTTGGGCCAGCTCACCTTACTCGCCAAATTATAAAAGTAGAGGTCGAAACGGGTGCTGTGCGGATCGGCAGCGGCGTAGGCGATACGGCCCGAGGGTGACGATGAAGCTGCTAATGGGGCTGGAACAGCCTCCGCTGCCTCGCTCGCTACCGCCGCCACCATTGCATCCGTCGCGGGCGACGTTGTAGCCAACGTGGTTGCGGCCAGATCATCGATATAAACGACGCCGTTGTGTTCGACATCATCGGGGTAGCCATCGAGGACAAGTGCGCTCAGGTTAACCGGGTAAATGATCGGATTGACGCCTGTATTGGCGCCTAGC